>CALCHD010000165.1 GCA_937901105.1 uncultured Bacteroidales bacterium
GCTGTTGAAGATGAAGGGAGATGTGGCTATGGCAATGGCCTGGGCGGCGTTCTGCATCCCTACCTCAATAACAATGGTGCGTCTGACAGCATCTGAAAAACCGCCGAAGCGGGAAAGGAGGGAACTGCAAAGCATGGCACCCAGAATGAGGCATGCTGCCGCAATGCCCAATACCTTGAAATTCTCAAAAATCTCTGATGTGTACTGCAGGAAGAACACTCCCGCAAGCACCATTAGGGCAGGGAAGGCACATTTGCCCAGCACCTTGTTCACTTTCTGTGCTGCAGCCGGCTTGAAACGGCGCAGGGCAATGCCCGCCAGCATAGGGACAAACAGCAGAACCAGGTTCTGCACAAGCAGTTTCCCTACAGGAAGCACAACTTCAACTCCGGCCTGCTGCGAGACGAATGCCGATACTCCGCCCATTACAAACGGCAAGGTGAAAAGGGTGATTACACTGCTTACGGCAGTAAGGGTTACCGAAAGGGCCACATCCCCTTTTGCCAACATTGAAAAGACATTTGAGGAGCTTCCTCCAGGGCAGCAGGCAACAAGAACAAGACCCATAAAATAGACAGGTGGCAAATCCAGTGTCCATGCAATGGCAAAAGCAATCAGGGGAAGAAGTATAAGCTGTCCAATCATCCCCACAAGCACCCCTTTGGGGTTTCTGGCAACATTGGTGAAGGCCTCACGGTTCAAATCTGTTCCAAGGAGGAACATCAGCACAATCAGTATGGGCATTACAATCCAGACTGTATTCATGTAAATTTCAGTTTAAATGAAAAAATTTGAATAGCACAAAATTGCCACAGCAAACAGCAGCAGCGTAAAAACAAGAAGATTGCGGGCGGTAGCTCCCAAAACAGGGTTGAGGGCAGCACCTGAACCGGAAACCAGTTTTCTCCAGGTGTGGAAATGCATTGCAAGAAAGATGGCTGCCATCACTGCAGATACAGGATATATCCAGCGGAGCATATAAAATACAATCCCCATTGCAACAATGCCAGAGAACAGGTATACCCATCCCATAACCCTGCGGCCAAAGATTACTACGGTAGTCCTTTTCCCCACAGCCCGGTCATCTTCCTCATCCCGACAGTTGTTTACAATAAGCACATTGGCGGCCAGAAGCCCAACCGCAACAGATATGGGGAAAGAGAGCCACAGCTCTCTCCAATCCCCCTGCTGCAGATAGCAGGTGAGGGTAACTGGCACAATGCCAAAGAAAATTACAACAGCCACATCTCCCAGCCCATGGTGTGAAAGCGGGTACGGACCTGCACTGTATGCAAGGGCAAACAGCCCTATGCACAAGCCAATAGGAACCATCCACCAGCTGCCGTAGAACAGCATGAGGCATCCTACAACAGCGGCTGCAGCCAAGGTGCCGAAAGTGGCATATTTCATGGCGGCAGGGGTGATGTCCCCTTCTGTTACCCCACGGCGGAACCCTTCGCGCCCCTTGCGGTCTACCCCCTTCTTGAAATCATAATATTCGTTGGCAAAATTGGATGCAATCTGGGCCAGGATGGCAAACAGCAGGCACAGCAGTGCCGGAACAAGGGAAAAATCAATCCCCATCATGGCGCAGGCAATTCCCGCAAGCACACCTGATATGCTCACTGGAAGTGTCCTCAAACGCATAGCTTCAATCCACTTCCTCATCCTTTATTCCCACTTTATGCCAATATACATTCTGCAGATGCCCAGAGTGAGGCTTCTGTGCTCCACTTTGCTGAAACCTGCCTGGTAGAGCATCCCTACAAATTTGTCGGGAGCAGGAAAACGGAGAACTGATGCCGGAAGATATTCGTAGGCGCCCCTGTCTCCAGATATCCATCCCCCTATTGTAGGAAGTATCTTAAGGAAATAGAGTTTGTAGCACCAGCGGATTATCGGGTTTGAAGGTACGGAAAGTTCCAGGATTACCAGCTTGCCGGCAGGGGTGAGAACACGGTGCATCTCCTTAAGGCCAACCTCAAGGTTCTCAAAGTTCCTCACTCCAAATCCTACGGAAATTCTGTGGAACGAAAAGTCATCATATGGAAGGGCCTCGCAGTCTCCCTGTACCATGGTGGCATCCACTCCGGCTGCCTTTATCTTCTCTCGCCCTATCTTCATCATCCCCTCGGAGAGGTCTATTCCTGTAATTTTGCTCCCTGCAGGAGCCTTCTGGGCAATCTCAATGGTGAAATCGCCTGTGCCGCACGCCACATCCAGGACGTTGAGGGGCTCTTGGGTATCAAGAAGCTCCTTTACAGCCTTTCTGCGCCACCCCTTGTCTATGTTCATGGAGAGGATGTGGTTCAGCTTGTCGTAGTCTGGAGCTATGTTGTCGAACAGTTTTCTTATTCCTTCTTTTTTTGCCATATGGTATATAATATGACTGCGAAAATAAGAAAAAATTACTTAAAATGTTGATTTGTCATAGCTTGACAATTTAACCGCATATTTTTGTGCTTGATTGATTATTGACTATTTTTGTATAGGACAAAATAAAATTTTAAGTTATGGCTAAGCAGGAGTTGGTGAAAATTTTTGAAGAAAGAAAAGTCCGTAGTGTATGGGATGAAGAACAGGAGAAATGGTATTTCTCGGTTGTGGATGTAGTGGGTGTCTTGACAGATCAACCTGATTTGGAACACTCCAGAAATTACTGGAAGGTCTTGAAACATAGGTTGAAAAAGGAGGGGGCGGAGTTGGTTACAAACTGTAACCAACTGAAATTGCTGGCAAGTGATGGAAAGAGGTATAAAACAGATGTTGCAGATACAGAGCAGATGTTCCGTATAATACAATCAGTTCCGTCGCAAAAGGCCGAGCCGTTCAAGCAATGGATGGCCAGAGTGGCTGCTGAAAGGCTTGACCAGATGCAGGATCCTGAATTGGGAATCCAGCGGGCAATGGCGGACTATAAGCGTCTTGGATATTCAGACAATTGGATCAATCAGCGCCTCAAGAGCATAGAAATCCGTAAAGACCTTACAGACCAATGGAGGCTGCATAATGTGGAGGAAGGTGTACAATACGCTACGCTTACCGATATAATCTACCAGGCCTGGGCAGGAAAGACTGCAAAAGAATACAAGCAGTTCAAAGGGTTGAAGAAGGAGAATCTCAGAGATAATATGACCAATGAGGAGTTGGTTTTGAATATGTTGGCGGAGCTCTCTGCGACCAGCATTACCCGAGCAAAAGATCCGCAGAATTTTGAAGAGAATGCGCAGTGTGCATCCGAAGGAGGCGAAGTAGCCCGCGTAGCTAAAGAACAGTTGGAATTAAAGACTGGTAGAGGGGTGGTCTCATCGCTTTCTGCAAAGAGATTTTTTGAGGAACAGAAGAGAGTGGATTCAGGGGAAGATGATTGAAAAGCAGTTTTAGGTTATTTCAGTATCTTTGCCCACAATAAAACGAGATAATTTATGTCACAAAAGAGAACTTTTAAGGATTGGCTGATTGCTACCCGTCCGTGGTCTTTTCCGGCTTCTGCTATGCCGGTGCTTGTAACGCTGGGATATCTGTTCTGGAAAGGGATGGAGGTGAATTGGACTATAGGTATATTTACAATTCTGAATGTGGTGCTGTTTCATGCAGCGGGAAATACCTGGAGCGACTATTATGACTACAAGAAGGGTGTTGACAGGGAGGATACAGTTGGCGGACTTTCAATTGTGAGCGGGCAGTTCGCTCCGGAGGAGATAAAGAGACTTTCGCTTGGGCTTTTTGCAGTAGCCGTAGCCGGCGGCCTTGCGCTGGTGTGGCTTACAGGAGTAACAACCTTGTATTTTGGTTTGGCAGGTGCGCTTCTTGCAGTGTGCTACCCTTGGCTGAAATATCGTGCCCTTGGAGATGTTGACATTTTCCTTACCTACTCGGTGGTGCCTATGTTGGGTACCTCTTTTGTGGCTACAGGTGCAGTGGAGTTGAGCCTGCTGCTGCTTTGTATTCCGGTTGGTCTTATCACTGTTGGAATTCTCCATTCAACGGCAACAGAAGGGCTACAGCCACCGGCTCCTGCATCAGCTCCGGTTTTGTAGGATCCGGACAGTCAGAGATTTCTTTTGTAAACGCCTGCAGTTCTCTTAAGAAAGAAAGGTTCTGCATGGATCTACTGTTTTGAGGTGCTGTTCCCGTTCTTCCATATTGGAGGACTTGTTGGTGCAGGACTGCTTCCTTATTGGAGCTTCCTTGTATTTCTGGTGATGCCTGTTGCTTTTGGCAATTCAAAGAAAGCGTTGCGTTACCCTCAGGAGGGTATGAGTGCTCTTGTAGGGGTTGATGAGAAGACTGCACAGCTGCAGCTGGGCTTGGGGACTGAGCACAGGATCAATACCAATATGCTTTTGTGTAATTGTTGCTACAGACTGAAAAAGAATCTGTCGGGAAAATGAAAAAACTTCTTTTAACAATAGTTCTGGCGGCGGTGCTGTGGAGCATAATGTTCCTGCCGGTTACTGCCCCTCATGTGAATTTCTGGTGGATGATGACCGCTTCTGCGTGTACTCTTTCAATTCTTTCAAGCATCTTCAACCCCGGCTGGTGGAGAGGTGTGAAATTGGATATTGCCAACATTGCCCTGGGTGTGGTGATTGCTGTTGCCTTGTGGGGCGTTTTCTGGGTGGGCGACAAGATGTCGCAGATTCTGTTCAATTTTGCCCGTCCGCAGGTTGATCTCATTTATGGGATGAAAGAGGGGGAGTCTGCGTGGCTCCTTACAGCCCTTATGCTGTTCCTTATAGGACCGGCGGAGGAGATTTTCTGGAGGGGTTACGTTCAGAAGAGCCTGCAGCAGAGGTGGAATCCCAATAAGGGCTTTGTTGTAACTACCGCAATTTATGCCCTGGTACATGCCGGATCCTGCAATTTCATGCTGGTTATGGCAGCCCTTGTGGCAGGTGCGGCGTGGGGCTTGCTGTATAGATTCTTTCCGGAGAAATTTGGGGCAATCATCATTTCCCATGCCCTGTGGGATGTTGCCGTATTTGTATGGTTTCCTATATAATATAAATTCACTACATTTGTAGTTATTTTTTAAAAAGAGGGGATGAAAAAGAGCAGAACAAACAAAGTGGAGATTGCACAATGGATGAAGGAGAGAATCCTTGTCCTGGACGGTGCAATGGGTACCTGCATTCAGGGATATAATCTTTCTCCCGACGATTTCTTGGGAGGCAAAGGCAATAACGATATACTCAACATTACCCGCCCGGATGTGATTGAGGCAATTCATGCAGCATATGTGGAGGCCGGTGCGGACATTATAGAGACAAACACTTTCAGCGGAAATGCCATTTCGCAGAAGGATTATGGTATGGAGAGCCGTGTGAGGGTGATCAATCTCAAGGGAGCGCAGATTGCCCGTAAGGTTGCGGATGCTGCGGGACGCAAGGTGCTTGTGGCAGGAAGTATGGGCCCTACCGTAAAATCCCTTTCCCTTTCGCCAGATGTGAATGCCCCAGAGCGCAGGGATGTTACTTTTGAGCAGATGGCGCATGCCTATATGGAGCAGGTTGAGGCTCTGATTGAGGGTGGCGTAGACCTTCTTCTTGTAGAGACTGTATACGATGCACTCAATGCCAAGGCTGCATTTTATGCCATTGAGCAGGTTGCAGGAACAGATTTCCCTGTTATGGTATCTGCTACAGTGAATGACAAGAGCGGACGAATCCTTGGCGGACACAAGCTGGATGCCCTGTATACAGCCCTTTCCCATTACCCTATAATGAGCTTTGGCCTTAACTGTTCGTTTGGAGCAAAGGACCTGGCTCCGTTCATTGAGCAGCTGCAGGGGCTTGGATGTGCAATAAGCATCTATCCTAATGCCGGACTCCCAAATGAGATGGGGCAGTATGACGAGGCTCCTGAGTACACTGCAAAACACATTAAGGAACTTGCCCAGAAGGGATGGCTGAACATTGCCGGCGGATGCTGCGGTACAACACCTGCGCATATCAAGGCGGTGGCTGAAGCACTTGAGGGTGTTGCCCCAAGGGTGTATTCACAGGAGACTGCCCAGACTGAGCTTGAGAACATGTACTTGAGCGGTCTTGAGAGCGTGAAGATAAACAAGAAGGAGTGCAACTTTGTGAATGTGGGTGAGCGTACAAACGTGGCAGGAAGTGCAAAGTTTGCAAGACTTATCCGTGAGAAGGACTATGCACAGGCTGCAGACATTGCCCGCAAGCAGATTGAGGGCGGGGCAACAATTATTGACATAAATATGGACGATGCAATGCTTGACGGTGCGGAGGAGATGGCCACATTCTTGAGGTATATCTCCAATGATCCCGACATTGCAAAGGTTCCGTTCATGATAGATTCTTCAAATTGGGAGACAATCCTTGCAGGATTGCACAACTGTCCGGGCAAAGGAATTGTAAACTCTGTGAGCCTGAAGGAGGGTGAGGAGGAGTTCCTTAAGAAGGCAAATGCCATCAGGGAACTTGGTGCAGCCATTATTGTAATGGCTTTTGACGAGCAGGGGCAGGCTGTGGATTTCCAGAGAAAGGTAGAGATATGCCAGAGGGCATTCAGCCTCCTTACCCAGAAGGTGGGATTCAAACCCAATGATATAATTTTTGATGTGAATATCCTTGCTATCGGTACAGGCATTGAGGAGCATGACAACTATGCTGTAGACTTCATCAAGGCGGTAAGGTGGATAAAGGAGAACCTGAAGGGGGCAAAGACGTCGGGAGGAGTGTCAAACCTTTCGTTCTCTTTCAGGGGAAACAATACTGTGAGGGAGGCAATGCATTCTGTGTTCCTTTACCATGCCATTGAGGCAGGCCTGGATATGGCAATTGTGAATCCTTCAATGCTGCAGGTGTATGATGAGATTGAACCGGAGCTTCTGAGGAAGGTTGAGGCGGTGGTGCTGAATGAATCAAAGGATGCTACAGAGGCCCTTATTGAGCTGGCGCAGCAGATTAAGGAGAGGGAGAGTGCTGCCAAGGAGGCAGGTGCTTCAGGTGTTGCGGTGCAGGCCCCTAAACAGCAGTGGCGGGAGAATCCGCTTGAGCAAAGGCTTGAGTACGCCCTTGTAAAGGGTGTTACAGAGTACCTCAAGGAGGATATGGCACAGGCTATGGAGCAGTTTGCATCTCCGGTGGCCATAATTGAGGGGCCTCTGATGCATGGTATGGACAAGGTAGGAGAGCTGTTCGGACAGGGCAAGATGTTCCTTCCGCAGGTTGTGAAGAGTGCCAAGGTGATGAAGGAGGCGGTTGCAATTCTCCAGCCTTTCATTGAGCAGGAGCAGAGCGGCTTGCAGGAGGTGAAGGATACCGTAGTGATTGCCACTGCAAAAGGTGATGTGCACGATATAGGAAAGAATATTGCCTCAATTGTATTGAGCTGCAATAACTTGAACGTTATAGACCTGGGGGTTATGGTGGAGAATGCTGCCATTGTTGAGGCTGCATTTGAGCACAAGGCTTCCCTGATAGGCATCAGCGGACTCATTACTCCGTCATTGGAGCAGATGGAGCTGCTGTGCAGGATGCTGCAGGAGAACAAGCAGAAGATGCTCACCCAGCTGGGATATCTCATTCCGGTAATTGTGGGTGGTGCAACTTCCTCATCTGTGCATACTGCCGTGAAGCTGGCTCCGCTGTACGATGGCCCGGTTATCCACGGAGGCGATGCTTCCAAGACTGCCGGCATCTGCAAGAGACTGCTGTCGGGAGGAAGAGAGGAATTCCTTCAGGGAGTATGGCAGGAGCAGGCGCAGATTAGGGATGCATACAACAGCAGGGATATAAAATTCCTTTCATTGGAAGAGGCAAGAAGTGCAGCAGAGAAGTTTCATCCCCGCAGCTTCATCCAGCCGGAGGGGTATGGTGAGGACAATCTCACTGTGAGGGACCTTTCTTTAACTGAACTGCACGACTATATAGACTGGAATGCATTCCTGAACTTCTGGGGGTTCAAGGGAAAAGTACAGGACTTGATCTATCGGGAAGATGAAAAGGGAAAAGAGGCGGAGAAAATTTATGAGCAGGGTATGGCTTTGTTGGGTGAGGCAATGGTTGGAGGGGAGTTCAAGGCTTCTGCAATAGTGAATTTCTATGAGGCGGCTTCTGCTGTGGAAAACGGTGAGGATGTGATACTTGTATATGACAAGCCGGGTGGGGATGTAATTTCAAGGTTCCCTATGCCGCGCCAGAGAAGGGAGGGTAGCGGATACCGTTCGGTAGCAGACTATTTCCCTGCGGCTGCAGATGGCAAGTACTCAGTGTTGGGTGTGTTTACCGTTAAGGTTGAGGATTTGAGGGAGAAGGAGTTTGACCGCAAGTCGTTTGACTTCCTGTTGAGGCACAGTCTTTGTGCTCGCCTTACCGATGCCCTTGCAACCTGGATACAGGAGCAGGTGGGTATGGGACAGCATCTGATAAGGCCGGCATTCGGATATCCCGCATGTCCTTCGCATGAGCTCAAGAAGGTGGCCTTTGACCTTACTGGCGCACGTGAGCGCCTTGGCGTTGAGCTTACAGAGAGCTATGCCGTATATCCGGTAACAGTAATATGTGGATTGCTTGTGGCCCATCCGCAGGCAGAGTATTTTGGAGTATGAAGATAATTGACATATTGAAGGGTGACCATAAACCCTTTACATCGTTTGAACTTGTACCCCCTTTGAAAGGGTCTGACATAAACAAGCTTTACAGTTCCATTGAGCCGCTGATGGAGTTCAACCCTCCATTTATAAACATGACAGCCCACAGGGATGAGATTGAGTACCGCCAGGCTCCCGACGGCACTTTCAGGAAGATTACTGTAACAAAGCGTCCGGGAACAGTGGCAATAGCCGCAGCGGTTATGAAGAAGTTCAATGTTGAGGTAGTGCCTCATGTAATCTGTGGCGGTTCTACAAAAAATGAGATAGAGAATCTGCTGCTTGATTTGAACTTTCTTGGAATCCAGAATGTTGTTGCCTTGAGAGGTGATGCCGTTCCTGGCGAGAAGTATTTTGCCCCTACACCAGGAGGACACAAGCACAGCAATGAGCTTGTGGAGCAGATTTCCAGGATGAACAGGGGTGAGTATCTGGATGATACTATAAAGGAGGCTGTCCCTACAGATTTCTGTGTAGGTGTTGCCGGATATCCGGAGAAGCACTGCGAGGCTGCTAATCTGGATATTGATATAGAGAACCTGAAGCGCAAGGTAGATGCCGGTGCAGACTATATTGTAACGCAGATGTTCTTTGACAACTCAAAGTTCTTTGCTTTTGTTGAGAAATGCAGGGCTGCCGGTATAGCTGTTCCAATTATTCCGGGCATCAAGCCTATCTCCACCATGAAGCATATTGAGCTCCTTCCGCAGGCATTCTCTATAGATATTCCGCAGGATCTTATGAAGGATCTTGTGAAATGCAGCAGCAATTCGGAAATCTATGGCCTTGGAGTTGAGTGGGCAGCAATGCAGTGCAAGGATCTTCTTGCGCATGGTGCCAAGGCTGTGCATTTCTATACAATGGGGAAGGCGGACAACATTAGGGAGATTATAAGGAGGGCTTTCTAGGGTTATCTGTCGGGAAAATATTAAAAATTAAGAATATGGGATTTGGATATTTTGTTACAAACAGAACCTCTTCTGTGGTTAGAGGTATCATTACCCTTCTTTTTGGAGGTTGCCTGCTGGCGTGGCCGGGATTTACGGCGGGGCTTATAGTAAAGCTTATTGCTGGAGTTCTGGTTGCAATTGGTGTGGTGACACTGCTTTCGGCAGTGAAGGCGGCCTCGCAGACCAAAAGTGCCATACCGGTACTGGTGGCTCTGAATGTTGGTGTCTATCTTGTTTTTGGACTGCTGGTGTTCCTGTTCCCCAACTTTTTCTTGAGCCTTATTGCATTTTTGTTTGGCGGAGTGCTCCTCATTGCAGGCCTTTCGCAGATTATAGGGCTGCATCAGGGATCAAAGTATGCGCCGGTAGGTGGAGGAATGTATATTGTTCCAGTTGCCATTACCGTTTGTGGAATAGCGCTGTTCTTCTCGCCTCGTGCCTCAACAGAGATGCTTACCATGATTTTTGGAGCGGCAGTTGCCCTGTACGGCATCTCGGAGCTGGTTGCGGCTTGGAAATTGCGCAAAGGTGCAGCCCCCGGCAGCAATGGCACATCCGGAGATTCTTCACAACAGGGAGAGTATACAGATTACGAGGAGGTATAACCCCTTTAATATATAATGTAGCCTATGACCCCGCCTGCAACAATAAGCAGGATGGGGTTTATTTTTAGCCACTGGGCACCTATGAATGCTCCGGCAAAGAGTATCCAGCTGGTCCAGTCTATGAAGTTCTCCCTTGTTACAAGTATTCCCGCCGCAGCGCCAATCATTCCAATCACCACAGGACGGAGTGTCTTCATCAAAGAGGCAAACACATTGCTCCCCTTAACCTTGCTGTATATGTGGCAAATAGTGAGTATTATAATGAAAGATGGGAGCGAAACGGCAACAGTAGCCAGCAATGAACCAAAAATATTGCCTGTAACTGCATACCCCACATAAGTTGCACTGTTAATCCCGATAGGTCCCGGTGTCATCTGGGAAATGGCCACCATATCTGTAAACTCCTGGGCGGTTATCCATGCATGGTTCACCACCACCTCATTCTGGATGAGCGACAGCATTGCATATCCTCCTCCAAAAGTGAAGAGCCCTACTATAAAGAACGTAAAGAATAGCTGCATGTATATCATTTCTGTCTCCTCCACATAGTTAAAGCAGTAAATGTAACGGCTACCACCAAAAGTATATATAAAGGTGAAACCTTAAGGAATATTATGAGCAGCGCAGTAAGAGCTGCCAATGATCCTGTATAGAAATTGAGCTTTGCCTTCTTTGCCATATTTATCATAGGGACAGCAATCAGAGAAACCACCACCGGACGTATGCCTTTAAAGATGGCCATGACTGCAGGGTTGTCCTGATATCCGGCAAAAAACATTGCAATAAGCAGTATTATTGTAAAAGAGGGGAGAGTGCTTCCAAGGGTTGCCACTATGCTTCCTTTGGTTCCTTTCAGCTTGTGCCCCAAAAAAATTGATATGTTTACAGCCAGAATTCCGGGCGCAGATTGTGAAATTGCCAGCACATCCATGAAGTCATCCTCACTGATCCAGCCCCTTTTATCTACAACTTCCTTCTGTATTATGGGAATCATGGCGTATCCGCCACCTATTGTAAAGGCCCCAATTTTGGCAAAACATGTGAATATATCTAGGTAAATGTTCATGGTCTCAAAAATGATGATGCAAATTTATGAAAATTTTTCTCATTGTAAATCAATGAATTAAAAAAAAGTTTAAAAAATATTTTCAAAAAGATTTGGATAATTAAAAAAGTCCCCATATCTTTGCAACCCGTTTGAGAAACGAATGTAGCTCAAGCGAATAAAAAGTTCATTGAAAATATTAGAAAGACAAGCAGTATAATAAATATTCACATTTATTATAAGAGCGTAAATTCCTTTATAAATAAATAATGGAACAATAGAGCAGGAGCAAGCAAATTAATAAAATATATACAATGAAGAGTTTGATCCTGGCTCAGGATGAACGCTAGCGGCAGGCTTAA
>CALCHD010000166.1 GCA_937901105.1 uncultured Bacteroidales bacterium
AGACACAAAAAAAGGAAGCCCGCCATGCGGCGGGCTTCCCCATTTTTATTTTGAAAGGAACCCCTTCAATTTCGCCGGTCATAATAACCTGGTGCTGCCCGGACAGAAAGTGCATCATAAGGGGCTGATGTAGCTATCTGGCAAATGGTTTTCTGGTTCTGTGCAGTAAGGTAACGGTCACTGCGGAAGGTGTAGAAATTTGAGTTGGCAACTGTCTTTTTCCATACATCCTCGTGTGGAATATCTGTGCCGCTCTCTTCAGATACAGATTCTACAGCCCAAATGTTGAAGTCCTCCTTATGTCTGTTGTAAGGGGCCATTGTAAAAAGGTAGTCTGCAAAGCGGAGGGCATCTGCACGGAACTTCTCCATCTCCGGGGCAGTGTATCCTTCAGCAATGAAGCACAGGTCAACTTTAGTGGCAGGGTCTCCATTCTCCACCAGTGAAGATACTTTCCAGCTGTTTGCCACCTCTTGGCTTATAAGTTTGTCGGCAGGGTTAATCCCGACAGAGAAAATTTTACTGTACACCCCCGTAGCCTTTACCCTTTCATATACCTTCAGTACAACCTCCTCCTTGGGGTAGGGGATGGTATATGAGCTGCAGAATGCCTGTGGTGTTGTGAGGGCATCAGAGGTGGTCCTCCATTCCTGGAACAGGGTGTTGAATCCTTTTGAGTAGATTGTCTCTCCCTGCAGCGTCTGCACCTCAAGACGGTACTCACCGTAGTTGAAAGTATCTATAAGATTGGTCTTTGAACCGCTCCAAGCGCACTCCTTAACCATTCCGTCCAGGAAGATCTTCTGGTACGAGGCATCTCCTGCAAAGGTGAGGTCTATGCGAAGCCTGTCGGGAGTAAAATATTTCTCATAGTTTGGCTGCTGGGCAAATGCCGCAACAGAAAGGAGTGCTGCTGCACAAAATGTTATAAATTTCTTCATATTGCTGCTGTATAAGAGAAGTGGCCCGTTAAAGGGCCACTCTCATATTATTTTCCTACATAATTTTGAGGGGTGATTACCAGAATCTCCTGTTTTACGGAGTCGCTTACGTTAAGCTCTTTCACAAACTCCTGGATGCTCTCCTTGGTGATTCCTGCGTTTCCGCGGGTAAGTGCCTTAAGTGCCTCGTACGGGTTAGGGTAGCCCTCGCGGCGAAGTACTGTCTGGATACCCTCTGCCACAACTGCCCAGTTTGCCTCAAGGTCTCTGTCAAGGGCAGCCTCATTGAGGATAAGTTTGCCAAGGCCTTTCTTCAATGATCTCAATGAGATGATTGAGTGTGCCAATGGAACACCTACATTTCTCAATACTGTAGAGTCTGTAAGGTCTCTCTGAAGCCTTGAAACAGGAAGCTTTGAAGCAAGGTGTGCATAGATTGCGTTAGCTATGCCAAAGTTGCCCTCTGCGTTCTCAAAGTCAATTGGGTTTACCTTGTGAGGCATTGCTGATGAACCAACCTCGCCAGCTTTTACTTTCTGGCGGAAGTACTCCATTGAGATGTATGTCCACATGTCTCTTGCAAGGTCAATAAGGATAGTGTTGATTCTCTCAAGGTTGTGGAAAAGTGCCGCAAGATTGTCGTAGTGCTCAATCTGTGTGGTAGGGTATGAACGTTTAAGTCCAAGCTTGCCCTCTACGAATGCTGCTGCAAACTTGTTCCAGTCAATGCCGGGATACGCAAAGTTGTGTGCGTTGAAGTTACCTGTTGCACCACCGAATTTTGCAGAATAAGGGACAGTCTCCAAAAGTCTCAACTGCTCTTTAAGACGTGCAACGTAAACAAAGATCTCCTTGCCCAGACGGGTAGGTGAAGCAGGCTGGCCGTGGGTGTGTGCAAGCATTGAAACGTTCTCCCACTCTTTTGCAAAACCCTCAAGAATCTCAACAACCTCGTTCAAGGCAGGCATATATGCATCCCTGATACCCTCAAGAAGGCTCAATGGAACTGAAGTGTTATTGATATCCTGTGAAGTAAGTCCAAAGTGAACAAACTCTCCGTATTTCTCAATGCCAAGTTTCTTGAACTCCTCCTTGATGAAGTACTCAACAGCCTTTACATCATGGTTGGTAACCTTCTCAATATCCTTCACCTTCTGTGCGTCCTCGCATGAGAAATTGTTGTAGATATCCCTCAATGCTGCAAATTTCTCTGCAGGGAAACTCTTGAGCTGCTCCAGAGGAAGCTCACATAGGGCAATGAAATACTCAATCTCAACCCTTACTCTATATTTGATAAGTGCGTACTCAGAAAAGTACAGGCTCAAATCTTCAACTTGTTTGCGGTATCTGCCGTCAATTGGAGACACTGCCATTAGTGCGTTGTTTGACATAGTGTGTTAAAAATAAAAATTTGGGTGTAAAGATAATCAAAATTGCAACAAAAACACTATTGGTGTGTTAGGTATTGGTAAATGTTCAATAAAATATAGTCATGAATAAAAAAGTATTGTTTATGGGACTCATAGCAGCAATCGGCATGGCGGTGCCAGCCGGTGCGTGTACAGGAATTGCACTTACTGCAAAAGACGGCAGCTATATCCAGGCCAGGACCATTGAGTGGGCCAAAGGATATCTTGAGAGCGGATACACCATCATCCCAAGAGGGGAACAACTCTTCTCCTATACTCCCGACAACGGAAAGGGACTCCACTTCACCGCAAAATACGGTGTTGTAGGATTGACCGTAGCAGACAAGAACTTCATTGCAGAGGGAATCAATGAGGCAGGGCTTTCCTGTGGCCTCTTCTTCTTCCCCGAGTACGGATCCTATGCAAAATTTGATCCTGCCAAACGCAACATAACCGTTGCCGACATGCAGCTCAACCAATGGATCCTCACCCAGTTCTCATCAATAGACGAGGTTAAGCACGAACTGTTGAACGGCAAGACCATAGTAACCGGCCTTGTGGGCAACGCCGTAATTCACTGGAGGATTGGTGAGCCTGGCGGCAGACAGGTAGTGCTTGAGATTGTAGACGGTGTTCCTCATTTTTATGAGAATACAGTAGGGGTAATTACCAACGCTCCCGGTTTTGAGTGGCACCTTACCAATTTGAGCAACTACGTGAACTTGTACGGAGGTACAGCCCAGGCGCACAAGATGGGTGAGTTTACAGTGAACCCTATTGGAAGCGGTTCAGGCCTCTTGGGAATTCCGGGCGATGCAACCCCTCCTTCACGCTTTATCAGAGCAGCTTTTATCCGTAACACTGCCCCTCAGTTGGCAGATGCAAAGGCAACCGTGGTTCAGACCTTCCATCTTTTGAACTTCTTTGACGTACCGCTAGGGTTTGAGACCAATGTTGGAACCAAGTTCCCTGACATCCCAAGCGCAACCCAGTGGACCAGTTCAATAGACCTTACCCACAGGAAAGTCTACTACCACACAGCCTACAATGTGAATATCCGCTGCATTGACCTGGCCCAGATAGACTTTGGCAAAGTGAAATACCAGTGGCATCCGCTGGATTCCAGCCAGACACAGCCGGTGGAGATGGTGCAGGTGAAATAAAAAATCATTAAATTTGTCGGGATTATAGTCCCGACAATTTTTTTATAGTCAAACATATGGCAGATTACAGTAAAATCATTGCAGAATCAGACGGTGATCTTCCGTTTGGAGATTGTGTGAGTGCAGATATAAACTACCGCAAGGAACTGGTGATAGAGTATATAACCACCGATTACAGGACGGAGATTGAAAGTAAGAAACTGGCCACAGTAGACCGTGAGGATACCGCAAAGATGGCAGCCTTCCTTAACGTGCCTATAGAACAACTGCCTCAGCGTATTTTGGATGAATGCGGAGACACCAGCGATATATGCACACCCTCCGAGATAAAGGGTATCTTTAAGGATGTGCTGGAATATATACTCGATTGTGGGGTAAGGTATGTGTTGAAATAACATATAAGAAAAAGAGGGGACTGATCATGCCCCCTCTGTCAATTTTATATGAAAACGGATTATTTAATCAACTCCTCAATTATACCCGGTATCTCATAATTCTTAAAAATGCCGGCAAATTTCTCTGCACCTGCGCCATAGGCGAAGATTGGAACTACTGTGCCGGTGTGGCCTTTGGTGCTGAAGGTGAGGTGTACGGGTACCTGCTCGCCAACTGCGTGGCCTTTATAGCCTACAGCGGTGCCGCCGGTCTCGTGGTCGGCGGTTACTACAAGGAGGGTCTCAGGGTGTTTGTTTACGTAGTCTACAAGGATCTTCAGGGTTGTGTCAAACTCCTTCATCTCCTCTACCATCCCCTCTGAATCGTTGTTGTGGCCGTAGCCGTCTATAATGGCGCTCTCAATCATAAGGAAGAAACCGTCGGGAGCATTTTTTGAAAGCTGCTCAAGGGCTTTTGTACAAGCCTTTCCAAGGTATTCCACCGGCTCGGAGAATCTTACTGTATCAATATTTCCAGCCTCAGCGGCAAGTTTTGCGGCAAGGCAAACTTCTGCACCATCTGCGGCAGAAGCGGTTTTTGAAGATTTGTTCCTGCGGTGCACATCTCCCATTTCCAGTATCCCGACAAATTTTTCCGAATTTGTGTTCAGTACAGATTTCCAGTCCAAGTATACATCGTATCCCTTCTCAATAAGTACGGCTGTCATATCCACCGAATCGGGGCGGTTGATGAAGGCAGAGAGTCCTGCACCAATAGCTACATCCACGCCGCTCTGTGTGAACTGTTCTGCTATCTTGTAGCTCATGGAACGTGAAGGTACACCGGCGTAGAAGGCACCAGGAGTAGCCTCTGTTAAGGTTGTGTTTACAACTATTCCGGTCTTTTTGCCCATAGCCTGCGCCTTCTTAAGTACGCTTGTAAGCTGTACTGTGTCAGGGTCTACTCCAAGGAAGCCGTTGCGGGTACGGGTGCCTGTTGCAAGGGCTGTGCCGCCGGCAGGGGAGTCGGTTACATAGTTGTTGGCAGATTGTGTCTCATTGAGACCAATTACCGGGGCCATCTCAAAACCGGTTTGAGAATCTTCGCTCAACAGCAGTGATGAAACGGCGCCAAAGCCCATGCCGTCGCCAATCAGGTAAATTACGTTCTGCGGTTTTTGAGGTTTGCTGCAGCAGGATGCAAGCATCAGAGCCGCCAATGCGGCACACATAAGTGAGAGTCTTTTCATATTAAGTGCTTTTATTCTTCTACGGGTGTATCTGCTCCTCCAGCAGGTTCTTCAGCAGGTTCTCCAGCTGGTTTCCTGATTACCTTCTTCAAAAGGGAGTTGGTGTAAATTATCCTTGAAAAGAAGCGGATTATCATAATAAGGCACAGGATTACAAAGAGTGATATCTCTGCAAAGAGATGCTCCTCAATCCTGGTTGTGGCGGTTATTATCTCCGGGTCTTCATCAAGGATCTTTTCAATGTCACCGGAAGGGTAGTTGCCCCTGGCCCATTTCTTTATGATTATCCCGCTGTTTACATATGTAAGGCCGCCGCTTGAGCGGTTGAATGAGATTACGGCCTTGTAGTCTGAATAGAGGATGTCAAACGTGCGTCCTGCCTCCTCTTCATATGGGGCAAACAGGGCCTGGGTCTGTTCAACGGAGTTGGCGCTTATGATGTAGAGCTTCAGGTTGTGGCTGTGCAGGGTGTCTGCCAGGTTCATGATCTTCTCCACAGCCTTGCTTCCAAGTGCCCTGGCGTTGTATATGGATATGAAGAATACGGGGCCTTTCCTCTCAACAATTTCATTTCCTATTGAGTTCCCTTCGGCGTCTATGAATGAGAAGTCTACGCTGGCATCTTCGGCAGCTCCGCGTACCAGCTCGGTCTTGGCGTCTACATATGTCCATGTACTGTCGGGAAGATTGTCTATTGTGAATGTATCCTCTTTGCCTCCTTTGCTGTAGATGAAGGTGGTCTCATATTCCCTCTCCTGCATCTCCTGCTTCTGTGCTATAAGGTCGGTGCCAGGCTTGTAGATGCCAAAGTCTATTTGGGGTATGTTGCGCAGGGAGTATATCTGCAGCGCTGTTATGAGAAGTGCATATATTACAAGATATCCCCTCTCAACGGCAGGTGTTGCAATGTGGTGGTACTCCTTTCTCTTGAAGAAGATTATGAGTGCCGCCGTCAGCAGTATGAGGTTCTTTATGAAGGTGCCCCTGTTGCTCAAGTGTATGGCTTCGCCAAAGCATCCGCAGTCGCTTACAGGGTTAGCTATGGCAATCCATAGTGTGAGCAGTGTAAAGCAGGAGATAAATGCCAGCCCTACTTTTGAGAAGAATTCCATACGCAGCCCCTTAAGGATGGCAACTCCTATAAGGAATTCAAGGCAGGTGAGTGCCAGTGCCAGCGGAATGGAAAGGAAATCAATGAAATCCAGATGGAATACCCCAATGTACTCCTTTATCTTAAGGGCCGTGCCAATAGGGTCAACACCCTTTATGAATCCTGCAAAAACAAACAGGAGTCCAAAGGCAAGCCGGCTTATGACCATCAGGATTTTAATCATTTGTCTTATTCTAGAATAGTTTGTCTACCTGTTCTTTGATATTTGCAAAAATCTCTGCAGGAGGAAGCATTTTGCCGTTGGCATCCTCACAACATACCTTAACAAAGTTTGCATCCAGCTCTGTCTGCTGGAGGTAGATTTCCCTTACAGAAATCTGGAACTTGATATCGGCCTCGTGTATGTCTTCCTTGCCGTTGAGGTAATCCCTGTCATCGTCTCCGCTGCGGCTCTCTTTCAGTTTGCTGTCTACAAACTCAATTGGAACGTTAAGGAAGAGGTTCAGATCAGGTTTTGGAATGCCGTATTTGTTGTACTCGGTGTCAAAGATCCAGTCTCTCAATTCTTTGGCAAGCTGCTCGCGGTTTTCTTCAAACTGCGGCTGCATCATTATCTTTGAGCACTGGTAGGCAATGTTTGAGTATACGTAGCGGTCCAGCAGTACGCAGTCGCCCGCTGCCAGCCACTCCTTTATGGTTGCTGCTGCATCCATCCTGTCCAATGCAAACAGGAGGGCAACAATTTGCGGATGTACCTGCTCAATGCTGCCAAAGTCTCCTCTCAAATATTTTCCAATAAGCTCTCCGTAAAGAGGGGAGTCGTATCGTGGAAAATGGAGGTATCTTAAATTTACCCCTTTGCTTATCAGGTATTCTTTCAATCTTTTCACCTGGGTGCTTTTTCCTGCACCGTCAAGTCCTTCAAGTACTATGAGCATCTTTTTACATTTTTATCCAATAAACAAAGATATAACTTTAAAATGAGAAAATACTTCTAAATTTGTGAAAGATTTTTTTTCATTTTCCCGACAATTTAAAGGCAATTTATGGCACCATCCACCCCCGCACGCCCTCAGGTTATGGGCATTATAAATGTGAACAACGAGTCATTCTTCAGCGGCAGCAGATTCACTGCAGCACAGGAGGTTGCAGGCAAAATTGAGGAGATGGCCGCACAAGGGGCATCAATCATAGACCTTGGCGCCTGCTCTACCCGCCCCGGAAGCACTCCGGTCTCTTTGGAGCAGGAGTGGGAGTATCTAAAGGGGGTGCTTGAACTTCTGCTCTTGCTGCTTCAATTGATGCATTGAGGGCTAATAAGTTCGTTTGATTGGAAATTCCTAAAATATCATTGGTGAGTTCATTGTGAATGACATCTCTGCCGGAGAGGATGATCCATGTATGCTTTCTACTGTAGGGAAACTTGGACTGCCGTATATTGCAATGCACAAGAGGGGGACACCTGATACCATGCAGCAGATGTGCGATTATCCCAATGGGGTAGTGGAGGAGGTTGCAGGATACTTCAAGGCTTTTGAGGCAAAGGCTGCTGCATATGGAATCAAAGATTACATAATGGATCCAGGTTTCGGATTTGCCAAGAATCTTGAGCAGAACTATACGCTGTTCAAGGGAATGCCACAGTTGAAGGGGGAGGTGGCAGAGTTTGCCGGTGTAGAGAGGAAACTTCTTGTAGGAATCTCACGCAAGGGGATGATCTGGAAACCTCTTGGGATTACTCCCCATGAAGCATTGTGCGGAACGTGCGCAATGAACCTTCAGGCGCTTCTTCTGGGTGCCGATATCTTGAGGGTGCACGATGTGGCAGAGGCTGTGCAGTGTGTGAAATTGTGGGAGTGCCTCAAGGGCTAGAGGCTATTTCTTGAATACGCCAAAGGTGTAAGCGAAGTTTATGCTGAACACCTCCTGCAGCTGTACCCTTGGCTGCATCACATTCTCCATTTCTCCTGTCTTTTCGTTGAGACGCATTCTGTTGCTGGTAAACAGGATATTGTCGTCGTAGATAAGGTTGGTCCTTATGCCTGTCTGCATATATTTGTTCAGCTTGTATGTAAGCTGCATATCCCAGTTTACCTGCATATTCTTAGGCTTGTTGAGGTAATCCGAGAAGAGGGTGAGGGCAGTGTTTATCTTAAGGTTCTTTATCAAGTCCTTGTTCAATGTGGCTTTAAACTGGGCACCAAGCTCCCATCTTGCAGTCTGGTATGCAGCATTGCCGTATTTCTTCTGTATAAGAGTGTCTGAATGTGCTACAATAACCAGATTTCCGGTAAGTGGAGCCAGGTTTATAGATAACTCCTTGCCGTTGCCTGGCTTGTAGTCGATACCGAGACCCAGAGACATGTATGCAGGTGCAAACATCTTTGATACCTGCTTTGCTACGGTTACTTTCTCTTTCTCCCCGTTTTTCTCTATCTCCTTCTGGCTATATTCAAAGCCTGGAGAAAACTGTGACCTGAAGTTGAAGTTTGCAGAAAAATAGAACTTGCTGATTGCCCTGTAGCCCCATTTGCTGTCAATTACTATTTTGTCGCTGCTTTTCCTGTAGCCCTCTTCATGGGATTGTATAAAGCCGTATGAAAGCTGTATCCTGTTGTCCCAGAACATGCCGTTCTTTGCATAGTTGGCATGGGCATTCAGGTAGCTGTTCAGGGCTACTGACCCGTATCCTCCGGCGGCCCAGTTGGTTAGGGATACCTGTGAGAATCCAAGCTCGGTAAGCATGCCGTTTGTCCAGAATTTTGGAGGAGTTACAGGTTCATAGCTTATCTCCGGTACAGCAAACTGTGAACCTATAATCCTGCATAATTCCTGTGCGCTGTTAAGGTTTGAAATTTTAGCCTGCTCTATTGCCTCTTCGTTAACTGTGCTCTTCTTTTTACTGGTCCAGAACTGGGCATGCAAAGGAAGTGACGCTGCAAAAAGCAGCATCATTGCCATACAAAGTGTTCTTTTAAGCAGGTTATTCATTCTATCAGTCGTTTTCAAGCACGTCGTCTGAGTTGTATTTGTAACCCATACGCTTGCCGGTCCTCATTTTGGCGCTCTCTATTTTTGCATTTATCTGATCCACGCTGGCAACCTTTACAAGGTCGAATGGCGGAACAAGCAGGTCAAATGACAATGCATACATCATTGCTGACTCTACAAAAGCCACAAGCTCCTCTTTTGTAAGCTCCACTTTTCCAAAGTCTGAAATCTTCTGCCTTGCCTGCCTTTTACCCTCAATGAAGAATTTCTTGTCCTTATTTACAAACATCCTTGCAACCAGGTATCCCAGGTCCTCGCTTCTGCTGAACTTTATTGAGTCAGAAAGGAAGTTGTATACACTGATTACTCCGCAATAGGAGTTATACGGATCCTGTTTTGTGTAAGGATTCTTCCATACAGCGTGGTCTCTGTCAAACTGGAAGATGTCTGTATGCATGCTGAACATAAGCACATCATCAGCAAACTTGAGCTCCGCTTCAAATTTTCCCCTGTCCCTGTACTCCAGCCTTATCTTGCGGTTTGTCTCTGTCTCTGCAAGGATGTCGTTGAGGTCGTTGCTTATCTCTCCAAGCACCTCCTTGAGCTCGTTGAACACTTCAAGTGACTGGTCGTAGACGCATGACTTGATATGGGCTTTAACCTGTAGCCCTTCAAGAATTTTCTGCTGCTGTTTCGGTAAAGGATCTGCTGCCATAAATATGTATGCTCTTAATCTCTTTTAAATTAGTATGATCTTGCAAAAATGACTCTCTGGCTTGAAGGCTTGCCTGAATAGATGCACTTGCCCTCTTCCATCACCACGTTTGTATCCAAAGGAATGCAACGGATGGTTGCCTTTGTCTCCTCTTTGATCTTCTCCTCTGTTTCTGGAGTGCCGTCCCAGTGGCAAAGAAGGAATCCGCCCTCCTCAATCTTCTCCTTGAACTCCTCCCAAGTGTCAACCTGGATTGTCTTTTCTGCCCTGAAGTCAAGTGCCTTCTGGTAAATGTTCTGCTGGATAGCGTCCATAAGGGCGTTGATTGCCTCTGCAACACCCTCAAGCTGCATAGACTCCTTGGTAAGGGTATCTCTCCTTGCAACCTCTACAGTGCCGTTTGCCAAGTCTCTAGGACCCATTGCTATTCTTACCGGAACACCTTTAAGCTCCCACTCTGCAAACTTGAATCCGCTTCTTAAGTTATCCCTGTCATCAATCTTAACTGTAAGGCCGAATTTCTCAAGCTGTGATTTAAGCTCCTCCATTTTTGCAATGATTGCTGCATGCTCCTCCTCTGTTTTGAAGATAGGAACCATAACCACGTGGATAGGGGCCAATTTTGGAGGAAGGACAAGTCCGTTGTCGTCTGAATGGGCCATGATAAGGGCACCCATAAGACGTGTTGAAACTCCCCATGAAGTTGCCCAAACATACTCCAATGTGCCCTCCTTGCTTGCGTATTTTACGTCAAATGCCTTTGCAAAGTTCTGGCCAAGGAAGTGCGAAGTGCCTGCCTGAAGAGCCTTTCCGTCCTGCATCATTGCCTCAATGCAGTATGTGTCAAGGGCACCTGCAAATCTCTCGTTTGCAGATTTCTTTCCAACAACAACCGGAACCGCCATATACTCCCTTGCAAATTTTGCATATACGTTAACCATCTTCTCGGTCTCCTCAATGGCCTCCTCCATTGTTGCATGTGCTGTATGGCCCTCCTGCCACAAGAACTCTGCAGTTCTCAAGAACAGGCGTGTCCTCATCTCCCATCTTACTACGTTTGCCCACTGGTTGCAAAGGATAGGAAGGTCTCTGTATGAGTTGATCCAGTTCTTGTATGTATTCCAGATGATTGTCTCTGAAGTAGGCCTTACGATAAGCTCCTCTTCAAGTTTTGCAGCAGGGTCAACAACTACGCCGTTGCCTTCAGGGTCTACCATAAGCCTGTGGTGGGTTACAACTGCGCACTCTTTTGCAAAGCCCTCAACGTGCTCTGCCTCTCTGCTCAAGAATGATTTTGGAATGAATAGCGGGAAGTAGGCATTCTGGTGTCCTGTCTCCTTGAACATCTTGTCCAGCTGCGCCTGCATCTTCTCCCAAATTGCATAACCGTATGGTTTGATTACCATACATCCTCTTACTGCAGAATTCTCTGCCAAGTCTGCCTTTACCACAAGGTTGTTGTACCACTGTGAGTAATTGTCCTCTCTCTTTGTAACCTCTTTTGCCATTATTGTGTATTTTATATTTTCCTGTTAAACCTTTTCCAATTTAATGCATCTCAATATCAGGAAGAGCACGATTGGAATAATTTTTGATATATTTGCCGATAATATCAGATGACAAAAATACAAAT
>CALCHD010000167.1 GCA_937901105.1 uncultured Bacteroidales bacterium
AGACAGTGCCCAGAAGAAAGTTACTCTCAGCAGTATAGTTAATTCCATCACTATCAAGAATACCGAACTTTATAAGTTGGATGATGTTAAAGCCATGGTTGATCATTGTTATGATGGACCTTCTGAACTCATTAAAGAAAAAAGAAATGACATTTTTCAGGCATTGAATTTAAAGACAATTGGAAAAATTGTGGCTAAAAGCTCAAATTGTAATTTTTATTTTCTGTCAGATGATGAGGAAAAGAATATAACAGGCGCATTGAATTTGCTTGAAGACAAAATTGTACGCACAAAAGTCGGTGACAATTCCTTTGTTTACATACATGCCCGCAAAGATGCAAACAATGAGATATTTGACCATTATTCACAATATAATGGTTCTTCCCGACAGATGCCTTTCAAGGTGATAGACTCTGCTTATTTGTCTGTTCAGTCATTAAAATATGATGAGAGGGCATTACCGGTCAATTGTGTGAAACCAGATCCTGTAACTGGATTGGTAGATACTCCTTTTACCGCACTCATAGTAGGTTTTGGCACAACGGGACAAGAGGTATTCAAGTTTTTGTATGAATTTTCTGCATTTGTGGATTCAAATCATAAAAAAAGTCCCTTCAAATGTTATGCGATTGATGAAAAAATGGGTAAGATAGAAGGATATATTAGAGAAATAATGCCTGCTATCACCAAAAATGAGTTGGAACTTATACAGACATCTGTCAATTCAGAGCTCTTCTGGAATAAGATCAACAGTATAATATCAGATCTCAATTATGTAGTCATAAATTTGAATGATGACAATTTGGGACTATCACTTGCTATAAATATCTTCAAGTGTGCTCTTATGAAACGCCCGGCATCCAACCCTATGTTAAAAATTATGTTGAGATGCTACAAGAATAGCAATGAGGAGCGTATGGCGACAATTGAGGATGCTCTCAATAAATCTGTAGAGGGGGCTAATGTGGAAATAAGGATATTTGGAAAAGAAGAGCAGATATATACTTGCAGTAATATTATTTCTGAGGATACTTTGATTGAGGCTAAGGAATTTAACAGAATTTATGAGAAGTCAGACTTAAGTGCAGATGATCAATGGAAATCGAATTTTGGTAAAGAGCAGATTGCTAAAGTTATGGATAAACACAAAATATCCCGTTATCATGCCATTTATGACATAAATCGTAGAGCTTATCAGAATATAGCCAATGCATTGCATGCAACTACTAAAATGACATTGATGGGCTTTAAAACAAATGAGGTGTCAGATGAGCGTCTGAAATTATTTTATGGATATGTAAATTCCAGGGATGATTATAAAACCAATTATAAAAAATGCGGCGACAAAGACCATGAATTGTTGATTAATATTGCCAGGGTAGAACATGAAAGATGGATTGCATCCCATAAACTTATGGGTTTCACATATGCAGCGGATAACTGTATTGAAAAGAAACAGCATAAATATTTGTGTTCATGGGATGAGTTGGGAGAAAATATAAAGTCATATGACTGCAATGTTGTAGATACAACCATCAAAATGCGTTATAAGTAATTTACTTGTGATCCAATATAGTAATGGAGTCCTTTCTGTTATCCAGAAAGGACTCCATTTATTTATACCTTTTCTCGTTCTGATTTGTAACTGTCATATACAACTTTCATTTCTGTATCTATGCAATGAGCCATCATATAATCAAACTTCAATCTTGATTCTACTGAACCGCGTGCCATTATAGATGCTTCAACCAATCTTCCTGTTTTATGACCTGTTTTAAATGGGACACTGATACCGTTTGTCATTTTTGAGAGTTCCTTGTACCAAGGAGAATCTGTAATTGTAACGGTGTCTATCTTTATTTTCATTTCAGCTGCTTTTTCCGCCTCTTTGCGCCAATCAATCTGATTCCCTACAACATAGTCTTTGTAAGTGTAGCCAAGAGGGTGAGGATCTGCATCTGAGATAAGCAGGATTGCTTTTACAGAGTCTTCTCTCCAGGGCGTTTCCTCTACTATTTTCTTTATTACAAGTTCATAGAATTCATCACCATCTCCACCACTGGTATCTTTAGACTCAAGAACAAATTTGATGATGTCATTTTCGTTGTTTGTAGGCATAAGACACTGGTAAGCATCTCCAAATTCCTGTGCGTTTTTCATGTCGCAGTAGTCTCCAAATGCTACAATTCCCAGACGGAGGTTTTTGTTTGTCTTGAAAAGACGTGGAATGAGTTCCGACACTTCCTTTCTTACAGCACCTATATATTCAGCCATTGATCCAGTTGTGTCAAATGCGATAACCATATCAAGGATACCGTCCTCTTTCTCTTTCTTCCAAAAATCTTTCAGTTCCATAGTCTTTAATTTTTTAATGTGAGTTTTTTGTTTTGTATAAAGAGTAAGGATTGAGTGAATATCTATCGGGAATAATTCATTATTTTTGTGAGTAAGTAAATCATTTTATATCCATTTTCAACTTAAATTATATGAATGCATCAATTACATATGATGAGATTGCGGAGTTTATTGAAAGGAAGTTTATGATACGCCCTAAGCTTGCTGTAGTAAGTGAAAAGATTTTAGATGTAAGTTATCGCCCTGGATTATTCTTGCCTGCTATAAGTGTAAAGTTCCATATTGAAGGAATATATAAGGATTTTATATGTCTTTCATATGATTGCGGAACAGCTGCTTCATTGATGATTACTGGTGTTGTTGCCTATCTTGAGGAAAAGATTCCAAATGGCGTAGAGGTTAATACAATTGAGAAACGTGTTAACATATATCTGAACCGTTTCAAACAAATTGAGAAGGCTTTTGAATATGTGGCATTGAATGACATATCATTTGATAATAACTCTGCATACATTTCTTTTGCTATAGTATAGTATAGTATCTGGATTTTCAATGTTGGAAAATGTAAGAAAGAGAGGATGAAAATATCCTCTCTTTTTTTTTGTGATAGATTTTTCCCGGAATTGTCTCTTTATAACAAATGAACGGTAAATTTTAGTGATATGTTGATTACAATTTCTCTTTTGGTTCTAGCTTATATGATTATGGGCAAGAATCCCAAACCGCTTTTGGATAGTATAAAGAACATTGATTGGCGTGAAAAAATTAATGCATTGAAGGATAAAATGCATCCATGGGCTATTAAGGCAGGTCGTACCGCATCACGTCCATTGCTCCAGTTCTATTATGTGATGGACGATGATAGTACTTCAGTAATGGATAGAGTACTCATATATGCGTCAATAATCTATACAATAATCCCTGTAGACTTTCTTCACGTGCGGTTTTTAAGTTTTTGGGAGTGATGGATGATGGGCTTGCAATACTTTATGTATATAAAAAGATAAGAGGCAAGATTACTACTGAAATCAACGCTAAAGTTGAGGATACGCTCAATGACTGGTTTGGTATGGAGTATGAAATAGTATAATGCTTAAACAAAAATAAAGACAATGAAAAAAACTGTTTCTTTAAAACTCTTCTGCACAGTGGTGTGGAGGAGTTTCCGCCAGGTAATGAGACGCTTGGCAAGACTTTTTGGTTATGAAGCATCTGACCGTTATATGAAAAACATCTGGAAAGTTACTGTTGGATGTATGTGTACTGTAATTACAATCTTTTCATTGATGTTTTTATATGTGTTTGTAGATGAGATTGTGATGGATGAGTGGTACCGTGTAGCCAGGCGAGTTGCATGCATTGGTACCCCAAGTGAGGAGTCTCATTTGAGCAATCATATCACATTTAAGAAATATGGTAACAAGACCAGAATAGTGAATGAGGTTACTGGAGAAGTTATAATGAAGAATGTGGAGAACGTTGTGACTCCAGCAGACAAAAGTGACACTCTTGCGGTATTCTTCAAAGATGACAAGCGAGGTTATCTTAATCGTAATACCGGAAAAGTTGTAATACCCGCCAAATACAGCAGTGCGTGGATTTTTTCAGAGGGCTTGGCAGCTGTAGTTGAGGAGGGAGAACTCAAGTTTATAGACCACTGCGGAAATACAGTTATCTCCAAAGGATTTGAGCCTTCATTTATGGACGACAGTTATGTGTTCAAAAACGGCTATTGCTTTGTGAGGGATAAAAAGAGCGGATTACTAGGCGCTATTGATACTTCAGGTAATTGGGTTATAGAGCCGTCATTCTCATTTGTGTACTATATTGGGGATTATATTCAGGTAAATAAAGACCTTGTTGAGGGCCTTTATACAAAAGATCTGCAGGAAGTACTTCCGCTTGAATACAGCGATATCAGCATCCACTTGGGCTGCAAAACAATTCTTGCCAGAAAAGGGATAGATGGTCCAAAACTTTATGACCTTGATATGAACCTTTTGTCAGACTTTGTAGTGGATGACGCAAGGAATGTAGTATACTATACCGGTGAGGAAAGAACATTTATAGATGATGATGGCGATGAGGTGACAGAAAAAGTCTATAAGATTGCCAACAGCAAAGTGTATAGAGTATCCACCCCGGGCACCAGAGATACCTACGGTTTAATGTCAAAGCAGGGCAAAAGGCTCACCCCTCCAATCTATGATGGAATCACAGCCATTGCTCCCGACAGATACTTGTGTTCACCGCATGGAGTTGTCCTGGATGATGCAGGACAAATTGTAAAATAATGCTGCAGACTGATATGTCCCCAAGGTTGTCTTATGATATACTTGTTAAAGATAGTAATGATATTACGCTGGCCAGAAAAAATAATATACAATTCATTTATACGCAATAATTATGTGAGGTGTTGATTAGTATTTTATTTTTCATAACTTTGTAATTAAGATCATTCTTCAAAGCAATTATATCATTTTAATATCTATACAAACATGAAAAAACTACTGTTTATGGCTATTGCTGCATTTTTGATGGTGGGCGTAGCAGGAAATTCTCAGTCTAAAAAGCAGCTTAAGGGTATTCAGAAAATGGCTGTTGCTGCAGCAAAGAAAGATAAAAAAGATGGATTTACTAACCTGGAGATGGGAAGCACTGAGTTTTTGTTTGAAAAATACCTTACAAAAACTACTATTGCTGCAGATGGAGAAAAACCTATGAAGGGTCTGGTAGGGGTTGCGTATAACGTCTCTTCTTTGAACTTGGCCAAACAGAATGCAATACAGAATGCTATTGTTGAGTATGCGAACCAGCGTTCTGGAATGATTAAAGGTAGAGCAGTTTCTGAAATGGTTAATAAATCGGAGAAGCAGGTTGATGATTTTATTGCTGCTTATGAGAGAATACTTGTACATAAGATTACTGGTGAGTTGCAGGTGGAGGTTACAGTATATAGAGAAAAAAGAAAGAAACTACTCGACATAATTTGCTAAAATAGCACAACCTCCCAATAGAGAAAAAAGAAAGATGTTTGATGTTAAGGTCTACTGTGTAGTAGATTGGGAGGCTGCAAGACAAGCTAATGCTGAGGCTTTGAAGCAGGCGCTAGAGGAGCAGGAGCTTTATCATGAGTTTGGAACAAGAGCATCTGAGTGGATTGACGAAGGTCTTGTAGATTAATTTAGAGTATTTGATTTTTAATTTATGTGCATACAGTTCTATTTTGAGCTGTATGCATACTGTTTTAGTTATGAGGAGCAATTTCAGAATTTTAGTGGCTGTCTTTTTCTCATTATGGATTTGCGGAACTGTTTCTGCCCAATCCAAATCTGAGAATGATGAGTTTGAAAGGTATGCAAGGAGGATGAACAAACAGTTCAATGCTGCCCGTGATGCTTATAATACCCAATATGAGGCCTATAGAAATAAAATTAACAGGCAGTTTGCTTCCTATCTTGAGAAAGAGTGGAAAAAAATTACTTTGCTGGATCCAGTTCAGAGTCCTTTGATGCCTGAACCTGAATTTGAAAAGCCCTCTGATGACAATAGACTGCTTCCTAGCAGGGTACCTACTGTAGAACCTGTTGATGTTCTTCCTCCAAAACCTATAATTCCGTTTAAATCAAAACCCGTTGTTCCTATAAATCTTCTTCCCGACAATCCTAGAATTGTGGTTGTGCCGGATGATGTGATAGTAGAAGAGCCACAGGAACCGCAAAAACCTGATGTAACCCCAGAGCATTCGGTTAGTTTTATGTACCTTGCAAATAATGTGCAGGTAAGAGTCCCTTCTGATGCGGCAGATAGAATATCTCTGGGGAATTATAAGAGCGGAGAACTCTCTAAGGCGTGGAATAAATTGTCGGGAGAAAATTATAATTCAATGTTAGTAGACTGCTTATGCTTAAGGGAGTCTTTGCAGTTGTGCGATTGGGCTTTCTACCAGTTCCTGCTAGAGTTTACAAAGGCTTATTATGGCAATGAAAAGTCTTCTGAGGCAGTATTGACACAGGCATATGTGCTTTCTCAATTTGGTTATAAGGTGAGGCTTGCTTCTTGCAATAGCCAGTTGCATGTGCTGATTGCCTATACAGATGAGATTTATGCTGTTCCTTATTTTATAGTTGATGGCATTAAGTTTTATGCTTTCACTATTCCTTCTTCAACAAGTATTCACTTCTGTGATTTCAAGTTCCCTGGAGAGAAGGCTTCATCGGCAGCCCTTAACAGTTTGCCGGTAGTTCCTGCAGCCAATACTGCCAAAAAAACATTCCGTTCCAAGAGATTTGAAAATCTTTCTGCAGATATAGTGGCAAATAAGAATCTCATTGGATTTTATGATAGTTATCCATCATGCAGATGGGATATTAAGGCTAAGGCTTCTTTGAGTAAAAATATAAAGGACCAGTTATATCCGGTGCTGAAAAAAGAGATAAAAGATAAGTCTGAGGAGGAGGCTGCCAATATCCTGATAAATTTTGTGCAGACGGCTTTTGAATATATGACAGATGATAAGCAGTTTGGATGTGAGAAGGCTTTTTTTGGAGATGAGCTTTTCTTTTATCCGTATAGTGACTGTGAAGACAGGTCTGTACTATATGCCATTTTGGTTAGAGAGCTTCTTAATTTGGATGTTGTATTGTTGGAGTATCCTACTCACTTGGCTACAGCTGTGAAATTCAATGATGGTGTTACGGGTGACCACTTTATCATAGACGGTAAAAAGTATGTAGTATGTGATCCTACTTATATAGGGGCATCTATAGGTGAGTCTATGCCATCTATGAGAAATGTACAAGCTACGGTAATAAGAGTTAAGTAATGAGAAGAATATTTTTAGTTTTAGTTTTATTTGTTGCACCTTTCTCGTTGTTCTCGCAGTCTTGGGAACAAATTAAGGAGAATAAGGATGTATATCTAGTTGGAGAGGGGTGGGGAGAGACAGTGGATGAAGCAGATAAGCAGGCACTGGCAAATCTGATAAGCAAGATTTCTGTATCCGTTGAATCAAAATTTTCTCAAACAGAAGAAGAGCAGAGAAGGATGGATTCTGTTTCTTATTCCAGATATATAGAGAGTAAAATTAAGACTTATTCCACTACTACGCTTTTTAATACAAACAGTATAATTATTAAGAATGAACCTGATGCGTATGTTGGCAGGTATATTAAAGTAAGCGAGCTGCACCTTATTTATAAAGATAGGGAGGCAAAGGTGAAGGAGTATGTTGGAAATGCTATTAAGGCTGAGAAAATGGCTAAAGTGGATGATGCGTTAAGGAATTATTATTGGGCGTATTCTCTTCTTAAAACAATACCTCATTCTCCCGATATTAAGTATAAGGATACCTCTAATGTAGAACATTCTCTTGTTGTCTGGATCCCAAATCAGATGAATGAGATATTTGATAATATTTCCCCATCTGTAGTGAGTAGAAATGGAGATAATCTTGATTTGTTTTTTACTTATAAGGGAAATCCTGTTACAAGCTTGGATTATACTTTCTATGATGGTATCCGATGGAGTTATATCTATTCTGCTAAGGGAGGTAAAGGAACTCTTGAACTTGCTCCAGGGTCAGTGGGAGAGGATATTCAGTTAAAATATGAATATGCATATAAGGGTGAGTCTCATATAGATAAGGAAGTTCATGATGTGCTGAATACAGTTGTGGGTAATTCCATGAGGAAATCGTATGTTAACGTAAAAGGATCCGTAGAAAGAATGTCTGTAAGGGCCATGGCAAAGGCTGAGAAATTGGAAAAGGAGGAGATGGATAAGGCTTATAGTGATATGAGTGTGATTGATGATACTTACATTGCTGCTGCTATGGATAAAGTGATTGAGGCTATAAGAATAAAAAAATATTCACAAGCTGATGATATGTTTACATCAGAAGGCCTTGTGATGTATAAGAGACTGATGGAGTATGGAAATGGCGCGTTGCTAGGAACTCCATCGTACAAGATATTGAGGCAGGATGATAATATTGTTGTAAGATCAATACCAATGTCATTTTCATGCCCGGGCAACATAAGGAAAACATTTGTTGAGAATATCGTATTCACTTTTAAGAATGGGAAAATTGATTGTCTGGCTTTTGCGTTGGATGATATTGCCATTAAAGATATTATGAGCAATAAGACATGGAGCGAAAAGGCAAGGATGGTGATTATTGAATTTCTTGAGAATTATAAAACTGCCTTTGCGTTGGAGAGGAAAGACTATATTAAGACAATCTTTGCGGATGATGCTGTAATTATAGTAGGTAAGATTGTGAAGAGGGCACCTAAATATGTAAGTGAGGGTAACAGTTTTGGTAATATGTCGCAGTCAGAGGTTAGAAAGACTCAGTACAATAAAGCTGAATATTTGAAGCATCTTGAAATGACTTTTGATAGTAAGGAGTTCATCAATATAAGATTCTCAAGCAATACAGTTGAAAAGGCTGGAGGTACTGAGGTGTATGGATTGCAGATTAAGCAGGATTATTTCTCAAATAATTATGGAGATACAGGGTATTTGTATTTGATGGTAGATATAAATGATCCGTCAAAGCCCCTGATAAGGATAAGGACATGGCAGCCTGTTCCGGACTATAATGTAGATCCTGTTGATGGCCTGTATGATTTATATGTATTATAATGTGTAATGAGATGAAACGTTATTGCTTTGCTATAATTTTTATTTGTTCATTCATTGGAAATTTGTTTTCTCAAGAAATTAAGTTTAGCGTAAAGGATTTCTATCTTGATGAAAATGATTTTACAGCATCTGTGCCACCAGATTTGGTAATAGACCAGAATGGAAAGGCATGTGCCCGTATTAAGATTGAAACGCAATATGACTTGTCTATTGAGGTGGGTTTTGGAGGCATTACTAAGAGAGAGAGAAAAGGTGGCGAAATATGGGTGTATTTGCCATATCAGACAAGGAAGTTCAAATCATTGAGCCATATTGATTTAGGAATAATTAGGGATTACCCCTTGCAGCTTGAAAGTGGGCGTACTTATATTATGAAGATTAATGAACCCTTGAGAGTTTTGCCAAGAGGGCATGAAATAACTGGACCTCCTCAGAACGTAAAGATTAAAGTTGTGCCCCGTAATGCTAATATAGCTATAAATGGCATTACCCATAAGCAGGATTCCTTGGGTATTCTGCAGCTGGAAATGGCACAAGGAATTCATGATATTTCTGTTCATGCCGATAAATATCATTCTACAACAAGACGTATAAATGTAGATGAGGCAAACGAGGGTAAGATGCATATTATCCAGCTGAAGCAGGCCTTTGGATGGCTTATTGCCAAGTTGGACAAGGATGAGACTTTGTTTCTTGATGACAAAGAGTATGACCCTTCATTATATGTGAATAATGCGGTAGAGGTAAAAAGTGGAAATTATAGGGTAAGGGTAGAGAAGCAGATGCATAAGCCTTATTCTACAACCCTTCAGATAGCGGACAGTGCCATAGTAGAGCTTGCACCTAATTTTGTTCCAATGTTCAGTATTGTAAATTTTGTAGTGAACAATTATAAAGCTGAAATTTGGATTGATGGAAGATTTGTTGGAAAAGGCAATTGGACAGGGAGGCTAGGGTATGGAAAGCATATAGTTGAAACCAAGCTGGACAGGCATAGAACGCAAGAGCATGATTTTGACATTACACCATCAACAGCTTCAAAAATTGAACTTAAGTCGCCTGAACCTATCTACGGTCAGCTGGTAGTTTCAACAGATCCGTCGGGAGCCGAAGTGTATATGGACAATGTTAAGGTTGGTGTGACTCCGTATTCACAGTCTGTTCTTGTTGGTACATATACTCTTTCCATAAAGAAGGATGGTTATACTCCAGAAACAAAGCGTATAGAAATTGTTGAAAATGAAAGGGCTTTTGAAAGTATTAAGCTTAATAATGTTTTTCCGGTATCTTTTACTGTAAAGCCTTCGTATTCTGCAAAAGTATTTATAGATGACAGAATTGTTACTAATTATTCCAGTATGATGCTGGAGGCTGGAGTACATAGTTTGGAAATTACAGCCAGGGGATACCAGACTCTAAAGAAAAAAATTTCTGTAGAAAAGCCATACCAGAATTTTTATTATAGGTTAAAAAGAAAACTTTACAGCAAGGGGCAGTTTTATCTTGGTGGAACTGCATCATATGTTAATGAATATCTTATGTATGGCGGTTATATAGGTTTTTATGCAGGAAATTTCAATGTTGAAGCTTCTTATATGATGGGTGATGAACCATCTGAAAGGATATACTGGAATTCTTCGCAGGGTATGGAGAGACCTTCGTCTTTTACGTATTTGCCAACAGAAATAGGTGGTAGAATTGGAGTTGGTATAATGTTGGGCAGAGGTGCAAGGCTAACGCCTCAGATAGGAGCCGGATATATGACACTTAAGGCAGATGAAACCTGGTATTCATATCCATCGGGAAGCAATGATTTTGCGGAAACTTGTGATGCCCTATCATTTAAGGCTGGCCTTAAGTTGAATATTGCATTGGGTGGTTTTATGGAGTTGAGTGTAAGGCCGGAATACTCTACTATGATTATGAAGTCTAATGTGTATGAGGCATTGTGTGAAGCTTCTCCTGTAATAGAAGGATGGAGTAATGGATTTGTTATTAATGCGGGATTTGGTTTCTATTTTTAAATTATGAGAAAATATAGATTTATTATAGTTTGGTTTTGGGTTATTGCCTTATTGGTTGCCTGTGACAATGAGCAATATGACCCTTCAGAATATGAGCCTTCCTTGAATGCGCATTACCTTGATGTAAGTGAAACCGATTTTGTTTTGAGTACTTCAGGTAGCGCTGTTAGGGAGTTTAGTGTATATTCATTATCTACGCCATGGAATTTTGCAAAAACTCAGAAATGGGTATCTCTTTCACCAATGAGCGGTTCTTCTGATGCTTATGTTAAGATGTCAATTGAAGAGAACTTTTCTGCAGAGGCAGCACGAATCTGTGCCTTCTTTCTAGAGTCTAACCAACCAGATTGGAAGGTGTCAATTCCTATGAAAGTTGAGCAGGCTGCTGCTATACCTACGGCTTCAGTTTCTATGTCTAGCATTACCTTCTCTGGAAAATCAGAACAGAAGGAGATAACAGTGACTTCTAACTGTACCTGGACCGCAGAAAGTTCAGTTACATGGGTGACAATAACAAAGAGTGGAGATGATAAACTGATTCTTACTTCTTCTGTTAACAATGTAGGTACATCAAGGAGCGGTACTGTGTATATTAAAAAAAATAATTCGACTCTCGCCAGGATTACTTTAAAGCAGCAAGCACCAGGTGTAACTATTTCCACTTCTCCTATATCATGTGGTATGGGTGCTGCAAAATATGATATATCGTTCAATTCAGATGCAGACTGGAAGGCAACAACATCTGAAACCTGGCTTCAGGTTTCACCTGCTACAGGTAAGGCGGGAGCAAGCAAGCTAACTTTGGATGTGTCTCCAAATACTACTATTAACAGCAGGTCTGGTTATGTATATATTTATATAGGCTCTTATAAGATAGCGTCATTGAAAGTTACCCAGGAAGGTATATATCTAAACTGGGAAAATTCTTCCTGTACTTTAACTTCTGGAACAACTGGGGCTACTGTGAAGATTAACAGTAATTCTTCATGGAAAATTAAATCAGTGCCAGATTGGCTGTCTGTAGTTCCTGTTGAGGGAAAAGGGAATGCCGATGTTAAATTGATACCAAAAGAGAATACTGCAACCAGTAACAGAACAGCTGCAATTACTGCATATATAGAGGGAGTTTCCCTTTCCAGAAACCTTTCTGTAACACAAAAAGGAAAAAGCTTGAGTGTTAATGCAACAAAATTGGTTTGTTCTGATGATGCTCAGGTACTTAAGGTTAATGTAACTTCTGATGGTAACTGGACTGCAAAAACTTCAGATTCCTGGATTTCTTTATCACCGCCGTCTTTGAACGGTAATGGTGTGTTGTCTATCAGTGTGAAAGAAAATTTTGAGGAAAATGGCAGGACAGGCAAAGTGACTGTTTCTATGTATGATAAAGTGTATGAGATAACAGTAGTGCAAGATGGTAAAATTTTCAAAATGGAGGTCTCTAAAACTTTAATTGGATCTACTGGCGGTAAACTTCAGATAGACTTGATTACAAACTGCAATTGGACAGCGTCTGTAGAAAATACACCATCTTGGTTAAGCATTTCTCCTTCGTCAGGTACAGACAGCGCTTCAGTAATAGCAACATTTGCAGACAATCCTTCTGTTAATCCTAGGAGGGCAAACATTGTTATAGCACCAAATACAGGGAAGACTGTGAAAGTTGCGGTTGAGCAGGCTGCAAGATATCTTACTGTGAGTCATCAGAATATCATATTTTTTGCAAAAGGTGGAACAGAAGATAATATAATTATAGCTACAGATGGAAAATGTTCTGTTACATCAGATAGTGATTGGTTTACTTTTAAGTTTAATAATGACGGGTCAATATCGGTTACAGCTAAAGAGAATACGACAAAGAATGTTAGGGAAGGTATTATAAAAATAAAGCTTACCGATCTTAAACAAGGAACTCTGGAGTTGTCTTTGCCTGTGATACAAAATGCGGATGGATGCAGCTTTATTAAAAACGATTATAAGGAAGATGTAAACTGGAGTTTGGATGCAGGTGGCTCCTCAAGCTTGAAACTCACAGTAACAGGTTTTTCTGAAGACAAAAATTGGGATGCCGGATTGTTAAATAAGCAACTGACAGTTACAATTACAGGGTATAATCCCGATAAAAACTGGGATAATTAATTAACTGAAAATAATATAGTATCAATATGAAAAAATTATTCTTTTATCTTGTATGTATAATAACTGCAGGATTAACATCATGCTCAAAAATTGAGGATACCATAGAGGTTGGTAACCAGAACTGCACTCTGAATCTAAATGTAAATGTCAGCGGCTATGACAATACAATTACTAAAGCCTCCACTGAATGGGTGAATGGAGATAAGTTATATGTAATTTTTTATAAACCTGATTCATCAAAAGTTAATGGTATTGCTACTTATTCATCCACTAAAGGATGGACAGTGTCTTTTGACGGGTATCTTACTGAATGCAGCAATGTAAAATGTGAGGTTAGATATTTTGAAAAGACATCAAATGCAACTGATTTTATAGTAGGATTCAATTCTTCAACAATATCATACGCAGATCTTAAGGCAATATATTCATATACTAAGACTCCCGCTTCGGCGGTTACAATAAATGCATCTTTATTGCCAAATACTGCTAGAATAAGATTTAAAGGTACGGCTAAGGATACTATTAGAGTGACAGGTATCTCTACATACTCCAACTACTCTATAGTTAATAATAAATACTCAGCAGTTGCAACTCCACTTAAACTGGTAGTAGATGCGTCGGGATATACTCCGTATGTCTATGGATATTTAACGGACACTGTTTCCAGATATCTGACATTAGTTACATCAAATTGCGCTTTTACTAGAGAATGTGACAAGGATATTATGAAAGCTGGAGAAAGTGGTTATATGACTATCCCTACTGAGGATTCATATACAAACTGGAAGAAGGGCCTTATTATTAAAGTTAAAGGTGTTGAATTTAAGATGATTCCAGTATCTGGCCTTTCATCTGGCTTCTATTTAATAGGTGAGACTGAGGTCACAAGACAATTGTACTGTAATGTTGTAGGGAATTCAATATCAAGTAATTATAATAAACCGATGGTTAGTGTTTCTTATTCTAACTGTGCAAGTTTTATTTCAAAGTTGAATGAACTGACTGGACTGTCATTTAATTTCCCATCTAAAGAACAGTGGGAATATGCTGCTAAGGGTGGAAAATATTCTCTGGGATTCAAATATTCTGGAAGTAACAATCCTAGCGATGTTGCTTGGTATAAATCTAACACCAGTTCAGTTCAGGATGTAAAGCAGAAGTCTCCTAATGAACTTGGTATTTATGACATGTCCGGCAATGTATTTGAGACGGTATTGAAGTTTTCTGCTAAAAGCGGTTCAACTACATATTATTATTTGAGGCACTATGGGGGGTCATATTTTTCAACTGAAAGTGAATTGTTGCCTACATTTTACACTAACAGGTATAATAGTTCCAGCACTTATTATGACTCTAGCACTTGGACTGATACAGGTCTAAGATTAGCGCTTACAATCAAATAAAAAAGTCGGGCTAGTCCCGACTTTTTTATCATTATTTCTTCTAGTACTTTTTCTTTATATATTTGGCATTTGCATATCCATATCCAGATCCCCACTTGACCTTTGCAAAGCCGTTTTTGATTTCGTATACTTGTACGCTTTCTCCTCTTTTCACTCTGCCCAGAACATTGGCCTTTGTGTTAGGGGAGACTCTTATATTTATGAATTCATTGGCAGTACATATATACTCTATGGTTGCTGGCGCTGAAATTTCAGTTTTAGCTTTCACTTTGGAAGAAAAATTTTTGTCTGCCATAAATAAACCTAAACAGCTGAAAATTAATATATTTACAATTAAGAATGATGCTCCACTGTAAAAATAAAGCCTTAAAGCGCCCATTATAAATCTACAAATCAAATTTACAATGCCAATTGCTATCAGACCCACATAACCGAGAGCTACGGATATTACAAAAGCCAATATTGCCCATCCAAATCCCTCATTAATCCAAGTGTAGATTATCATAGCAAGCGCTCCAATTACATATATGCCTGCTAGAATAAAAGCTACTATATCTGGGGCGTCATCAATGTTTTTCGCAAACCAATCACCTATATCTGTGATGAAATCATCAAATCTTTGCCATAGGGATTTCCTATAAGAATATATATAATTTGTAGTCCTTTCCTGAGATCCTGAATGGATATTTGATCGTGGAATATTGACCAGTGATATATTATTAGGGCTAACTTCTCGGTTACTGTCTGGAGTCCCTTCCATGGACATGTTGAGGGGATCAAAATTCTCGGGTAATGCCATTGCTAAAGACTATTTGATTGTTGATAACAGTTGTGTTTATTGGTCGTTTTTTATCTATTGTTCCGTTTATAATAGCTGAAGTTAATGGGTTTATAATATATTCAGTTATGGCTCGCTTGACAGGTCGTCCTCCATACTCTGGATTGTAGCCCTTGTCAACTATATACTCTATTGCTTTAGAATCAACACTGAGTGATATTTCTTTATTTTTTAGCTTAGTTTGTTCCTTTTTAATATTAATCTTGGCAATCTTTGCCAAATCTTGTTTTCCAAGAGGTGAAAACATAATAATATTATCAATTCTATTTATGAACTCTGGTGCTACTTTGGTTTTTAAAGTTTTTACTACTTCTTGTGAACATATTTCTAGATCATAGTCTGAAATTTGAGGCTTATGCAATAGTGAAGATAATATATGCTGTTGTCCGATATTGGATGTCATTACTATTAATGTGTTCTTAAAATCTATAGTTTTCCCTTGTCCATCAGTCATTCTTCCATCGTCTAAAACCTGCAATAAAGTTTCAAATATCTTAGGGTGTGCTTTTTCTATTTCATCAAATAAGACTACACTGAACGGTTTCCTTTTTACAGCCTCTGTAAGTTGTCCGCCCTGGTCATATCCAACGTATCCTGGAGGAGCGCCAAAAAGTCTTGCAACGGAATGCTCTTGCTGATATTCGCTCATATCTATACGTATCATCATATCTGAATCATTGAAGAGGAATTTTGCCACAGCTTTACACAATTCTGTTTTACCTGTACCTGTAGTTCCTAGAAATAGGAATGACCCAATTGGCTTAGATTCATCACAAAAACCCATCCTGTTTCTTCTGATTGCATCTGAGACAGCTTTTACCGCTTTATCTTGTCCTACAACAGAAGCCATCAGGACTTCCTCTATATTTTGCAATTTCACAGCTTCGTTTTCATCTACTTCTTCAATTGGAATATCTGTCCAGTCTGTAATGACTTCCCGTATGTCATTTATAGATAGAGGTCTGTTTTCCTTATCAATAATTCTAACATTGGCACAAGCTTCATCAATAACATCAAATGCCTTATCCGGAAGTTTTCTGTTGGTTATATAGCGGTCAGTTAGGGTTACTGCAGCTTTACATACTTCGTCTGGAATATTTATGTGATGGAAGTCCTCATAATGTGATTTAGAACTAGTTACAATATGTATTGCAGATTCAATGTCAGGTTCATCTACTATGATTTTCTGGAAGCGCCTTTCAAAAGCGGGGTCTTTTTCTATTCGCTTATATTCATCAATAGTTGTAGCACCAAATATTTTTATATTGCCTCTGGCCATAGCTGGCTTAAGCAGATTTGCAATGTCATTGTCTGAACAATTACAGTTGCTGATAAGCATATGAATTTCGTCTATAAACAGAATCATGTCAGGATCCTCTATAGCTTCATCCAAAATGCTCTTCATTATTTTTGTTGAATCTGGTAATGCTTTTATTGATGTAAAGTCTAAACTGTATAATTTTAGACTCTGTAAATCTGGTGGAACTTGTCGCTTGTATAGTCGTAGGGCAAGCTCCTCTGCAATGGCTGTCTTGCCAGTACCTGGTTCTCCAACAAGTACAGGGTTGTTTTTAGAACTTCTGGCAAGAATGAGAAATACTCTTTCCACTTCTTCGTCTCGGCCTATAGCATGTTTGTATTTGCCTTTTGATGCCAATTCAAGCATATTGAGGCAATGTTTGACGATTGTTTCTCCGGTGGCGCTAGTATGACAAACATAACCATGATCATGAATTGCAGATTCTTCGTCTATAGTTGGATTCTCTGGTGTATTTTTTACAAGAATTTGCTTGAGTTCATTATGTTTAATTAGTTCTTTAGTTAATGCTGTCAGATTTACATGTTGGTTATTATTGACTGCTTTTGAAAAAATGTTTAAGACTTCAGGTGTGAATTGTACTCCAGACTGCCCATTAGAAATAATTTCTGTAGATATTTTGTGAGCCACATTTTCCATTGACCTGTTTATGTCATAACCCTGGCTGTTAAGAATTGAGCACGCTATATTGCTATTAGTGCTCATTATTCCTCCCATAAGGTGGCATAGGGTAACGTAGTTGCAGTTTATGCTATTTGCAATTTGAGCGGATGTTTGAATTGCATTCAAAACATCCTGCTCAAATACAGAAAAGTCAATATTCTCAATCATTGCCTTTAGAATATCTTATGTTAATTTTTACAGATTGAAGTCTGATAAACTTATATCTTTAAGGTTACTTGTATCTATTATGTTTAGAGACTGTAACGTTTCCATATTAAGTTTAAGAGCTTCTTCAGCATTGCAAACTTTACAATCATGCTCCTTTTCAATATTCACTCCGTACCATTTCATAATTGTTGGCATACAATCTGTATTGGTAAAGCTTCCCCAGTTTTTGTATTGACGCTCCCTTCTATTAACCCAGAAGTAGTAATTATACTTGAATTCCTCTTCAAGGGATGATATTCCTGAGTTAGATCCTCTTGAAAGCTCTACTAATGCCAATTTAACCATCATATTATTGATTGGTTCTATGTCTGCGCCTAATCCAACTTGAACAAATGCTTCTGCATCCTCCTCTGATACATATGCTGGCAATCTTCCGCTACGTTTTGCTGATTCAAGATTTGTAATCTCTTCATTATTCTGGTCATACCAATTATTGCCTATAAGGCAAAAATAGCATGCATCTCCAGGTCTATATATAAATACATCTCCTCCTTCAGCTCTTGTAATTGCCCTTCCAAAAAGTCCAGTTTTATTTTGTTTGATAAGAAGTTCTGATGTATTGAATCTTGAAGAGTTGTTGTCTGTACAGCATAGGACAAGATCGGCCTTGCTGATTTCCTCTTCTAGTATATCAAGATTCTTGTTTATGTCAATCGGCAGTTTCTCAACTAATGCGTATGGATTTTTACCTTTTATTGCTTCTGAAACAGCATCTGTCTTTAATCTGCCCAGATCGTTTACTGTGCATATATGGCGAGATAAATTGTGAAGTTCTACGCGGTCAAAATCTGCTAATACAAATTGTCCAACACCAGCTTTAGCCAATTCTACTGCTATTGGAGAACCTCCACTGCCTAAACCGATTATTAATACACGTTTTTGTGATAGAATATCTATTTCAAGTAATCCTTTATTACGGCAGTATAAATTTTCTTTTGAAGGAATAATGTTTACATCAATATCTCCAGTTTTTACAGTCCCATCTCCCTTAATGTCAATTTTTAGAGTTGCATCTTCGATGTGCTCATTCCCGGATTTTACAATGCTAACTTTATGCTGGATGCCAAAACTGTGCTTCAATGGTGAAAAGTGGATATGGCATACTTTTTCATTTTCCCACTCGTATCCGTATCCTTTAGCAGATATTCTACTTGATTTTATAAACTCATCCAATTCCTCCCCATTAATATAGAAAACAGGTTGGTTGTAGTCATTGTTTGTTTTCATGCCGCAATATTTTTATTAGTTAATTGGTATAGAATGGCCTAGTTGCTATATCGTTCATCGGACTTTGTGTATCAACAGGTTGTTCATTACTGTTTAATTTTACAAAAGTCATTGTGTTCTTGTCCCATGCTAATTTTTTTTCGTTAGCAGCAGATCCGTTTTGCCTGTTTTGCATTGTTTGGGCTAATTCATCTAGTAGTAGTTCTTGTGCCATAATTTATAATTTACTTATTAATTTTAAAAAGCTCTTCTTCCGTCCTCGTTCATATGTGACAAATATTTGTCCATTGTGTGTCCTGTTTTGAGTGTGACCTCGTATATATTCAGCCACATTACACAACGTACGTAAACCATCCATATACTCATTGTATGGTTCCATGCATTTGGATGATAATGACATATTTGAGTCCAGCCATATGTCGGATGGTCTGCTAAAGTATGATTGTAAGTTTTTAATTCCTCTAGTTTCTTTCCATATCTGTCCTTGAGTTCAGTTTCTACATATGCATTAGGTTTGTTGTTTGGGTAATTGGGAAGTTCGATTCTCAATACATATACATTTCCTGTATTTGTCCTAGCAGCCATACGTACATAAGGAGTACCATATTCTAAGTTGCCCCAAGAAAATAGTTTGCTGTTTGGCATATAGTGACTAATTATCTGGTTTTCCCATCTGTATCTTTCGTTTGTCATAGCATTATTTTGTATTTGGGTTTATTTCTTGTGTCTTTTCTGTTTGCATTGCGTTAGTTATCCATTTTTTGAACCTTTCATCAAGGTCTGATATAGACAGTTCCCATATTTCAGTTAATATGCTTTCTGTATAATTTTCTATGGAAATATCGCTGTCATCCTTAATGCATAGAGTAGGGGCTTTGTCAGGGAATCCGTAAGGGAATTTTATAAGCCGCAAACCTTTTTGGTAACTTATTGCAGGCTCTCCTTCTGATAATATCAAAGTCTTAATTTCATCGTCGGGACAAAGTGCTTTTACCTGCATGACAAAAGACTTGAATATTTCAATATTTTTAACATCTTCTGTTAGCCAATGAGAGACATATGTATTTGACTCTGTTTTGTCTGAGTTTTCTGTTTTCAGATTCAAAGGGTTACCTTTTTTTGTGAGAGGATGTATCAACTTGTCTGATAAGATTGCCTCGATAACATCTCTATAAGGGCTATTTTCATCTATAATATCCCATGATGCATGAGCGTAGTTGTAGCAATCAGATTCATGAAAGTTATATGCATTTAATGTTGTGTGGTTACTATAGCAATTACCAATGCATAATAACATTCTGGGAAATCCAGGTTTGCCTACCCCGTAAGTCATAGAATCTACATCTCCACCACTAGGCCTCTCCAGTCCGAGATTGTGATGTGAATGCCAATCGCCAATATGCTGGAGCCTGAATTTATTATGAATTGCCTTTCCTATATTTAGCATATACGCTTGGTCTTGTATAAAGGAAGTGTGATTATGTTGGGCATTTTTCCCAGGCCCTATAGCAAACATTATCACGGGAGTTCCAGTTGATGTCCAAAAGCCAAATAACTGTCCGCCAGTTTCAATATTGGGATAATCCAAAATACATCTGGATATATATTCCCATTCGCTTCTATATATGATTGCTTTGTTTGATGGTTTACTACATGCTTCATAATTTTCCGAAAAATTTAGCGTAGCTTGACTAAAGCTCCTTTTTATGTTTTTAAAAAAACTCATATGAGGGGATAAATTTGGCTGGCCTATTAATAATAAAGATTCATTATTCCGCAATGTAGAAAAAATCATTTATATATGCAAATTATGCAAATGAGTAATGTGGAAATATCGTATTTATTTTTAGATTGTAAGGGTTACTTTCCGCCCCATCCAATCATAAACCTCAGACAATTCAATTATTAACTAAAAAATCTATGTGTGTTATGAAACAGAGAATTTTCAACCTAATTATTTTGGACGAGAGCGGATCAATGTACGGCATTAAGCAGGAGACAATCAACAGTGTGAACGAGACAATCCAGACAATCCGCAAGGCGCAGCAGGATCATCCCGAGCAGGAGCACTATGTTTCTGCAGTAACCTTTAACAACGAAGCTAAAACAGTATATAACTGCGTTGAGGCAGATAAGGTTAAGGAGTTTGGTCCCGACAATTATAATCCAAACTGCAACACTGCACTGCATGATGCAATGGGAAGCTCCCTTAATTCTTTAAGGACAAAGGTAGCGCAGGATGACAAAGTGCTGGTTACTGTCATTACTGACGGTTATGAGAACGCTTCCAAAGAGTATAATCATATTGCAATCAAGGCCCTGGTTGATGAATTGAAACGAAAAGGATGGGTTTTTGCCTATATAGGGGCAAATCATGATGTGACAGCTGCCGCAGCAACCATTTCAATTACCAATGTCATGAGCTTTGAAGCATCATCTGGAGGAACCTGTATCATGTCTGACAAGCTAAACAGGAGCAGGGAGCGCCTATATCATAAATTCGCAATTCCAGGCTTTTGCTCAGAAGAGGCAAATACAAATTTTTTTGATGAGGATAAATAATTTGCTATAAATGAAAAAGACTATTTCCCTAAAACTCTTCTGTACAGTGGTGTGGAGGAGTTTTCGCCAGGTAATGAGACGCTTGGCAAGACTTTTTGGTTATGAAGCATCTGACCGTTATATGAAAAACATCTGGAAAGTTACTGTTGGATGTATGTGTACTGTAATTACAATCTTTTCATTGATGTTTTTATATGTGTTTGTAGATGAGATTGTGATGGATGAGTGGTACCGTGTTGCTAGGCGAGTTGCATGCATTGGTACCCCAAGTGAGGAGTGGAACCTCAGCAACCATATCGCATTCCAGAGGTTCGGGAAAAAGACCAGGGTGGTGAATGAAGTTACCGGAGAAGTTACAATTAGAAATGTAGACAATATTGTAACCTCTTCAGACGGCGACAGCCTTGCAGTATTTTTCAAGGACGGCAAAAGGGGATTCCTCAACCGTTATACCGGAGAAATTGCAATCCCTGCCAAGTACTCAAAAGCGTGGGTCTTCTCTCAGGGACTTGCTGCAGTTGTAGAGGAGGGAGAGCTTAAATTTATAGACCACAAAGGCAGGACTGTAATATCAAAAGGCTTTCAGCCTTCAGTGAGGGATGACCGCTATATATTTGAAGAAGGATATTGCTTTATAAGGGATAAAGTGAGCGGCATGCTTGGCGCCATAGATACTGCCGGCAACTGGGTTATTCAGCCATCATTCTCAAGTGCAGATTATATTGGCAAATACATAGTGGTGAGAAAAGCCCTTGCCGATGGCCTTTATACAAAAGATCTGCAGGAAGTGCTTCCGCTGGAATACAGCGATATCAGCATCCACTTGGGCTGCAAAACCATTCTTGCCAGAAAAGGGATAGATGGTCCAAAACTTTATGATCTTGATATGAACCTTTTGTCAGACTTTGTAGTGGATGACGCAAGGAATGTAGTATACTATACCGGTGAGGAAAGAACATTTATAGATGATGATGGCGATGAGGTGACAGAAAAAGTCTATAAGGTGGCAAACAGCAAAGTATATAGAGTTTCAACCCCAGGAACAAGAGATACCTACGGTTTAATGTCAAAGCAGGGCAAGAGGTTAACCCCTCCAATCTATGATGGAATCACAGCTATTGCTCCCGACAGATACTTGTGTTCACCGCATGGAGTTGTTCTGGATGATGCAGGACAAATTGTAAAATAATGCTGCAGGCTGATATGTTGCCAAGGTTGTCTTGGGGACATATTATAGACTTTGTGTTTTTAGAACCAATAATATGGGTAAATTTGAATAGAAAATATAAATAGAGTGATTTATGTTGAAAGATAAGATTAGAGGATCCCTTATGGCAGGTGCTGCCGGTGATGCGCTTGGGTATGTGGTGGAGTTTTCGAATCGTAAATCAATACTTAAGAAGTATGGTGCCGGCGGTATCACAAAATTTGCTTTAGATAAAGGAAGTTATTTAGAAGAAGGTACAGGCAAGGCAAATATTAGCGATGATACGCAGATGACCCTTTTTACTGCAAATGGACTATTGAATGCTGTGAAAAATGGAGAGACTATAAAATATGCAATTGCAAGTGCATATGTCGAATGGCTGTATACTCAAGGTTATAAGAAAAAGAAAGGCAAAAATAAATGCTGGTTAAGTAATATTGAGCGGATGCATAATACGCGTGCTCCCGGCAACACCTGTCTTACAGCGTTGGCAGCAATTGTTAATGGAAGGGATACGGTAAATAGCAGTAAAGGATGTGGCGGTATAATGAGGGTAGCTCCTGTTGGGTTATATGGAATTGTCGGGAATAGGATGAGTGCAGAAGAGGTTGCACAGTTAGCAGCTGATGCTGCAGAAATAACACATCAGCATCCCTTGGGGTTCCTTCCGGCTTCATTGCTGGCTGCGTTGGTATATAAGGTTGCGCCATTGGCACCCGAGCAGGTAAAGGAGAATGTAGAGACAATTGTTGGAGAGGTGCTGGATCTTCTTGATGAGATTTGCAAAGGGGAGTACGAGGTTTCCAAAAATGATTTGAGGCAGTTGAGCAAAAAAGCTGTAAATCTTGCCAATTCAAATATTCCAAGCGATGAGGCAATCACTCAGCTAGGAGAAGGATGGACTGGAGAAGAAGCATGGGCAATATCGCTTTATTGTGTACTAAAGCACTTGGACAGTGTGGAGGATGCAATTATTGCTGCTGTCAACCATGATGGCGACAGTGACTCTACAGGCTCAATTACAGGTAATATTATGGGGGCAATTTATGGATATGAACATTTGAGAAGGTGTAATCTTTTTGCTCCAGAAGGTTATACTTTTGAACAAGTGCTTGAACTTTCAGATGTCATACTTGCTATGGCGGATGAATTGGCATTGTCTCATTGATAAAAATATTTTTGTCAATGTAAGGTTACTTCTGGCGATTCCCACTCATAAATAGCAAAAGAAACCAATAAATGAACATTTAAAAAATTTAAGACTATGGAAGAACTTGCTATTATTGACGGAATCGCCAGTTTGTTTGGAAATCCCCACGCTGAAAATTATGAGAATGGCTGCAAATATTTGAAACGTGCGTTGGCAGTTGAAAATGAGGATGATATTAATTCAGCTATTTATGAGTTTTTGGAGGTTGACAATGATGATAAGTTATATCTGCAGGTAGCAGCAAAATTCAATTTGGCAATCTGTTATTGTCTGAAATGTAGTTTTGACCGTTCAAGGGCTTGTATTAAGGAAGTAGAAAATACAGAATATGACTTCTTTACTTTACAAAAAGATACAATAGATCAGCTAAAGGGAGATTGTTATGATTTAAGAAAACTTGTTAATGAAACAGAGCAAGAGTATTTGGCCGAGTTGGCAAGAGCTAAGGAAGAGGAGAGAATAAGAAGAGAGGAGGAAGAGAAAGCACAAGCAGTTTTACCATCAACAACTGAAACCAATATCTGGAAAGTTGTATCAATTGTACTTATGGCAGTATTGGTTCTTGGCGGAACAGTTGCTTTGTTGAATTTCTTCAATATATTTTAATCATGGGAAAGATCGTAGAAATCAAAGGCTTGAAATGCCCCAATCATAATTATGTACGTGATGGACATAATTTTGTTTATGAATCGATAGGAGGAATGAGACCGACAAGCGGTACAAGGTGCATCAGATGCAGCTATACCATGTCATTGCATAAACCTCAAAGATAATAACTGATTTTAGCTATTGTCACCACTTGCAGGGCGCAAAACTTTTGTGTAGTTTTGCGCCCTCTTTTTATTATAGGTATATTATATGAAAATTTTGAAATCAATTTTGGCGGGTGTAATTATCTTCTCTGCAGCCGGACAGATGCAGGCCCAGGAGCAAGTGCAGGGCCAGGCACAGGGTCAGGCAGCAGTGCAGGTGAAGAAACCGCTAGACCATTCGGTTTATGATAAGTGGGAGACACTTGGAGGTTATGCAATCACAGATAACGGTGAGTGGATCTCATACTACTCAAACAAGGAGGAGAATGACGGTAAGGTGGTGGTAATGAACCTAAAGAGCGGCAAGACAATAGAGGTGCCCAGGGGCTCAAAGACCAAGTTCTCTCCATCGGGAACACACATTACCTTTACCATAAGGCCAACTTTTGCTCAGCAGAAGGAGGCAAAAATCAAGAAGCTTAAGGGAGACAAGGCCCCTAAAGATACTTTGGGAATTATGGAGCTTGCTACCGGCAACATTGCCAAGTTCCCTGCAGTTAAAGGTTTGGAGACACCTAGAGAGGGGGGAAATTTCATTGCGTTTAAGGTAGAGCACAAGGAGGAGGTTCTTCCCGACAGTACCAAGTCGGATGCCAAACCTGCAAAAAAAGCTGCAAAGCCAAAGACAGAGGTTATCACCCTTATCTACGATCTTGCAAAGAATGCGGTTGTTGATACTTTGAAGAATGTTGAGACCCTTTCGTTTACAAAGAAAGGTGACCGCCTGTTCTGCATTACCAAGACCAAGAAAGGCAAGGAGCTTTACTCATACAACCCTGTGGCCTTGAGCAGTGATACCATCATTACAACCGGCAGCAAAGGTGATATCCTTAAGCCGTATTTGTCTGCCAATGAGAAGTTCATTGCGTTCTATGCAAATACAGACACTACCAGGAAGTTTGATGAGAATGTCTCAATCTATACATACGGCATTTATGCACAGGGAGCCAAGGCACAGGTTGTTGTAGACAATAATACTGCAGGTATCCCGGAGGGGATGCTTCTTACCCGTTACCGTGCCATTACATTCAGCAAGGACGGCGGCCGCCTGTTCTTTGGAATTACCGTGCTCCCACCGCAGAAGGATACAACCATCAAGGAGGAGCAGGCAAAGCTTGATGTGTGGCACTATAATGACAGGTACATATCTACACAGCAGCAGCATATGAAGAGCCAGATGCTCAGAAGAAGCTATGTAAGCTATGTGGAGCTTGATACCGTTTCTCACAAGGCTGTTTCTGACAAGATGATCCGCCTTGCGCAGCCGGAGTATCCTACTGTTACTGTTCCAAATGAGTGGAATGCAGATTATGCATACTGCTTCAGCAGCGAGAGATATGCTATCCGCGGCCAGTGGGATGCGAATCCTGTATGTGACCTTTACCTTATTTCACTTAAGGACGGTTCTTCAAGAATGATTGCCCAGGAGATTTATGCTACAAACATCAGCACATCTCCAAAGGCAAATTTCCTTGTGTGGTACAACCCGGAGCAGAAGCAGTATTTCTCTTTGGATATGAGGGAGGCCAACAAGGCAATGGGAGAGAAGGTGCATGAGGTTGCGCAGCCGCAGATGATATCGGGAAAAATTGAGTTCCCTCTATGGAAGGAGACTCACGACAAGCCGCAGATGGCTCCTGCATACGGCAATGGCGGCTGGAGTGAGGATGAGAAGACTTTCTACATTTACGACAAATATGATGTGTGGGAGGTTGATCCTCTTGCACAGAAAGATCCGCAGATGCTTACTCAAGGAATGGGTAGGGAGAAAGGATACACCTTCAAGATGATGAGATGGGATGCAATGCAGCTTCCCGACGGTACACCTGGTGTAAAGAAAACCCCTATCGGGAAGAAGGACAATGTATATTTCACTGCATTTGACAACAAGTCAAAGGGTAACGGTTATTTTATGAGAGAGAGCAGAAGAGGCAAGCTTCAGCCTATGAAACAGCTGATTATGGAGCCGGAGTTTTCTTTGGGCTATCTGAACAAGGCCAAGAAGGCAAATGTGATTACTTACACAAAGGCAAACTTTGTGGAGAGCAGCAACCTTTGGGTTACCACAGACATGTTCAAGACAAACCGCAAGCTTACAAACTCAAATCCGCAGCAGGCAGAGTACAACTGGGGTACTTGTGAGAGCGTATACTGGACTGCTCATGACGGAATGGAACTTGAGGGTCTTCTTTACAAGCCGGAGAATTTTGATGCTTCAAAGAAATACCCTATGGTGGTTTATTTCTATGAGACATCAAGCCAGTACAAGCATGCTTACAGAAAACCTGCTGTCAGCCGCTCTACGATCAATATTTCTTATTTTGTAAGTAACGGATACCTCGTGTTCATGCCGGATATCTATTATAAAGTTGGACACCCTGGCAAGAGCGCCTACAACTGCATTGTTTCGGGTGTTGAGGCACTTTGCAGGAACTCTTGGGTAGATAAGGAGAACATTGCTATCCAGGGTCAGAGCTGGGGCGGTTACCAGGTGGCATATCTTGTTACCCAGACAGATATGTTCAAATGTGCCGGTTCAGGTGCTCCGGTTTCAAATATGACCAGTGCCTACGGCGGAATCAGATGGGGCAGCGGCGTTGTAAGGCATTTCCAGTATGAGCATACCCAGAGCCGTATAGGTAAGACCCTTTGGGATGAGGGGGGATTGGACCTGTATATTGAGAACTCGCCATTGTTCTTTGCAGACAAGGTGAACACTCCGCTCCTTATTATGAATAATGATGCTGATGAGGCAGTTCCATGGTACCAGGGCATTGAGTACTTTACCGCTTTGCGCCGCCTGGGCAAGCAGGTTTGGATGCTGCAGTATAATGGAGAGAGCCACAATATCAGCAAGAGGGTAAATGCCCTTGACTATACTATCAGGCTTTCACAGTTTATGGACCACTTCCTTAAGGGAGCCCCTATGCCTGTGTGGATGAAGTATGGTTTGCCTGTAACCCATAAAGGTATTGATATGGGCCTTGAACTAGTAGAAGAATAACAATTATTTACCTATATAGAAATGAACAGAATTTTCAGATTTGCTATCGTTGCGCTGGCACTGATGGTTTCAGTACAGGCAGCTGCAAAGAAAGGCACTACAACCGTAGCAGTAGTTGTAGATGAGAAAACCTACCAGCAGATTCCGTCTGCAGTTGATGCATACGTAGAGTCTGTAGGCAACTCTTATAGAAAGGGTGTGCTTGTGGTTGACAAATGGTTTAACCCTGATTCAATCAGGGCTGAACTTTACAGAATGTATACACAGGAGAATCTTGAGGGAGCGGTGTTTATTGGAGACATTCCAATTCCTATGTTGAGGGATGCGCAGCATTTTACTACAGCGTTCAAGATGAACCAGAAGATGAATATCCAGAGGTCTTCTGTTCCGTCAGACCGTTTCTATGATGATTTTGACCTTAACTTCAAGTTCCTTCACCAGGATGAGAAGAACAGGCTTTTCTTCTATTACTCTTTGTTGGCAGAGGGTGACCAGGAGATTGTTTGTGACATTTATTCGTCGAGAATAAAGGCGCCGGAGGGAGAGAACAAGTATGAGCTTGTTGCTGCTTATCTTCAGAAGGCTGTTGCTGCAAAGAAGAACAGTGCCCCTATGGACAAGATGCTTCATTTTGGAGGCCACGGATATAATTCTGAAAGTATGCAGGCCCGTGTTGATGAGGCTGTTGCATTTGCAGAGCATTTCCAGTTCCTTAACGGTAAGGGTGCAGACCTTAACTATATTGACCATACTTATGACAATTCTGTAAAGACACGCCTTATGGCTGCTGTTGCAGACAAGAATCTTGATTTGGCTGTGCTTCACCACCATGGTGCTGATGATACACAGTATCTTAACGGTTCACCTTTTGTTGCAGACCCTCAGGGCTGGATTAAGCTTGCAAGAAACTACTTCCGTACAAAGATGCGTTCTGCAAAAGATAAGGAGAAGACCAAGGCACGTTTCATGGAGCAGTATGATATTCCTGCTTCTTGGTGTGATGATGCATTTACCCCAGAGAGGGAGAAGGAGGACAGCCTTTATGCTGCAGGCATGGACATTTTCTTGAGCGATTTGGACGGTTATACAAGTGGAGCAAGAATGGTTATCCTTGATGCATGCTACAACGGAAGCTTCAATATGGATGACTATATTGCTGCCAGATATATCTTCAATCCTGGCAATACAGTGGTTGTAAAGGCTAACAGTGTTAATACACTTCAGGATACCTGGACTACCGAGCTTATCGGACTTTTGAACTGGGGTGTAAGTGCCGGCAACTGGGCTAAAGGACAGCTTACCCTAGAGAGCCATCTTTTCGGTGACCCTACCTATGAGTTTGGCAGACAGGATATCCCTGCTTGCTTTGGCGGCAATTCATTTGATGCAAACCAGGTGATTGTTTCAAAGAAGAATGATGTGAAATTCTGGAGAAAAGTGCTTGATGCAAAAGTTGCTGATGAGCTTGCATGTGACTACAAGTCTTTGGCTATCCAGATGCTTTACAACAATAACGCCATCACTTCCGATGAGCTTTTGGAGATTATGGCAGGCAGCAGCAGCAAGGTGTTGAGGCTTGAGGCTTTCAATACCTGCAGAAAGATTGCTGATGCAAACTTCCCTAAAGCAATTATCCTTGGCTTGAATGACGATTATGAGCTTTTGCAGCGTCTTGCAGCAATGTATGTTGGAAAGAACTTCTCAAACGAGCTTCTTCCTGCAGTGGTGGAGACATATATGGATCCTACAACTTCCGACAGGGTTACCTTCCAGCTTAAAGGAAATCTTAAAGGTTTTGATGCTGAGCTTCTTAAAGCAGAGTTTGTGAAACAGAATGCTTCTGCCCCTTATTGGGAGGGTGAGGCTGCCTTTGGCAAACTGCTTAAGATGATTGACAACTATGAGAAGGATTATGCAGCAGAGATTGCAGCAATAAAGGAGGGCTCTATGAGCCTTAAAGAGCAGAAGAGCTTTGCACGCGCACGCCGTAACGGCTGCGAGATAAAGCTTGTCCCTTCTTTGGTTCATATGATTGAGACTGCACAGGATGCGGAGCTCAGGCTTACTGCAATTGAGGCTCTTGGATGGTATATGTATTCAAGTGCCAAGGCTGATGTTATTGCACAGTGCGAGGCATTGTATGCAAAAGAGAAAGATGAGGCTGCAAAGGCTGAGCTTTTGAAGACAATTAACAGATTGAAATAACTTAAACTTACATTATATGTTGAAATTTAGAACAGCAGCAGCTTTTCTGCTTATGATGTTGCCGCTTGCCCTTTTTGCACAGAATGGCAAGTTTGCGCAGATTAAGGGAAAGGTTACTATGGAAAATGCACAGGGTGAGCCGGTCGGCTTTGCTACAGTGCACCTTCTTCCACAGGATGTCTATACATCAACAGAGTTGGACGGTTCATATTTGATTAAGAATGTAGAGCCTGGAAAGACCTCCATCTCTGTACAGTTTGTGGGAATGGAGACAATAGACACTTTGGTCAACCTCTCTGCAGTGAGACCTATGTACTTAACTTTGTAATGCAGGAGACAAACTTCCGCCTTACAGAGGTAACTGTACTTGCCGAGCAGAGCAAGGCAGGTGAGGCAACAGCATCAAACATTTCCCGACAGGCTATAGACCACCTTCAGGCGTCAACCATCAAGGATGTGATGCAGCTTCTTCCTGGTGCAAGCCTCCAGAACTCAAACATGTCTGTTGCAAATAACATTTACATCAGAAC
>CALCHD010000168.1 GCA_937901105.1 uncultured Bacteroidales bacterium
ATCTTGCAAACGGAAGAAAAGGCTCCAATGGTATTCCCGACATTCTTGATGAGGCAAAATGGGGACTTGAGTGGCTCAACAGGATGAACCCTGAAGACAAGGTGATGTTCAACCAGATTGCAGATGACAGGGACCACGCAGGAATGAGGGTTCCACACAGGGACAGTGTAGACTATGGCTGGGGTCCTGGCGAGGGAAGGCCTGTTTATTTTGTTACAGGCAAGCCTCAAGGATTGGGCAAGCATATCAACAGGACTACCGGAGTTGCCTCTACAGCAGGAAAATTCGCATCAACTTTTGCATTGGGAGCAAAACTGTTCAAGGATATAGACCCTAAACTGGCTAATGTAATGCAGGTTAAGGCAACTCAGGCATTTGCATTCGGAGAGGAGTTCCCTGGCAATACACAGACAGCGTGTCTTGTTTCACCATACTTCTACGAGGAGGATTCTTATGTTGATGACCTTGAGCTTGCAGCTGCAACACTTGCAGAGTTTACAGGAATGCCGGAGTGGAAGAAGAAGGCTGACTACTGGGGAGACCTGGAGCCTGTAACTCCTTGGATGGAGACTGGCAGAAGGGGAGAGTACCACCACTATCAGTGGTATCCGTTCATTAATCTGGGACACTTCCTTCAGGCAAGAAGTGCAGATCCAAAGATTGCAAAGAAATATCAGGGATTCATGAAACTTGGCCTTGAGATGCTGCAGAAGAGGGGTGCAGAGGATCCGTTCATGCACGGTGTCCCTTACTTGTGGTGCTCAAACAACCTTACTTCGGCAGCAGTGTCATATGCTAGGCTTTATAATATTTCGTCGGGAGACTCAACATTTGTAGAGATGGAGATGGCGTTGAGGGACTGGCTTTTGGGATGTAACCCTTGGGGTACAACCATGATTGTAGGCTATCCTTCAATTGCAGACTATCCGGAGTTCCCTCACTCTTCTTATTTGAGGGTATGGAATGACATTACCCCTGGCGGACTGATTGACGGCCCTATACAGAGAGATCTGTTTGAGGAGAGGGCAGGCTTCTCACTTACCCGCCCTGATGAGTATGCCGTATTCAACCACGGAGAGGCTGTATATCATGATGACATAGGAGACTATGCAAGCAACGAGCCTACAATGGACGGATCAGCTGGTCTTACATACTATTTTTCAGCAATGGAGGAACTGGGCAGGAAACAGAAGAAACTGGATGTTGTAAAGGACAGATACAACTGTGTTGTGAGGATCAAGCCGCAGAGCAAGGATATCTACCTTGTATTTACTGCAGATTCAATGTTCCAGGGTGGAGAGAAGGTTCTCAAGACTTTGAAGAAGCAGAAGGTTAAAGGTTCGTTCTTCTTTACCGGAAATGCCTTGAGGCTTGAGGAGCATAAGGATATAATTGAGAAGATCATCAAGGAAGAGCATTATGTTGGCGGCCATTCGGATTCGCATATGCTTTATGCAGAGTGGAGCAACAGGGACTCTCTGATTGTAACTCATCAGCAGATCTTGGACGACATCATTGCCAATGCACGTGAGCTGGAGAAATTTGGTGTCACAAAAGAGATGTCGGGATGGTTCCTTCCTCCATACGAGTATTACAATGACAAGACTGTAAGGCTTACTGAAAGCCTGGGCTATAAAGTGTTGAACTATACCCCGGGAACAGCAACCCCAGCAGACTATACCACTCCTTCTATGCCTAACTACAAGACTTCGCAGCAGCTTATTGACAAGCTTTATGCTTTTGAGAAGGCAAACGGATTGGGCGGAGCCGTCATACTTATCCATCCGGGAGTGAATGAGGAGAGAATTGACAGGCTGTATGACAGGCTTGCTGAAATAATACAGGATTTGAAGGACAAAGGCTACAGCTTCAAGTCATTGAACGAGATTGAATAAAAATAGCACAAAATATGTAAGAAAAGAGGTATTGAACCCGGTAATCACCCTCATGGAGGTGGAGGCCCCAAGACTTGCGGCTTCAGCAAAGCCAGGTCAGTTTCTTATTGTAAGGTCAGATGAGGAGGGTGAGAGAATTCCTCTTACCATCTGTGACTATAATGTAGAGAAAGGTACAGTTACAATAGTTACCCAGGCAATTGGCGCCAGCAGCAAGGAGATTTGCGCAAAGGGGATAGGAGAACATTTTGCTGATGTTGTAGGACCGTTGGGCCAGCCGTCGGAATTCATTGAGCTTCCCGACGAGGAGCTGGCAAAAATGTCTTTCGTGTTCATAGCGGGCGGTTTGGGTACCGCACCTGTGTATCCCCAGGCAAAATATTTCCATGACAAGGGGGCAAAGGTGGATGTGATTCTTGGAGCAAAGAGTGCAGATTTGGTGATCCTTGAGGAGGAGATGTCCCAAGTATGTGACAATCTGTATATCTGTACAGATGACGGATCAAAAGGATTCAAGGGGCTTGTAACTGCAAAACTTGAAGAACTTGTGGCAGGCGGCAAGGAGTATACCCAGGCAGTGGCCATAGGACCTATGATAATGATGAAGTTCGTTACTCTAACAGCCAAGAAGTTCAACCTTCCGTTGGTTGTGAGCCTGAATACACTTATGGTAGACGGAACCGGAATGTGCGGCGCGTGCAGGGTAACCGTTGCCGGCAAAGTGCGCTTTGCTTGTGTAGAAGGTCCGGAGTTCAATGCATACGACGTGGATTTTGACGAGGCAATGCGCAGACAGGCAATGTACAGGGAGATTGAGGTGGAGGCTGATCACAAATGTAAAATTGGGAGGGGAAAATAATGGCAAGAATACCTAGAATACCGGTAAGGGAGCAGGATCCGCAGATAAGGGCAAAGAACTTTAAGGAGGTTTGCCTCGGATATTCAGACGAGGAGGCAATGCTTGAGGCAAGAAGATGTCTCAAATGCAAAAAGCCTGCATGTATGACAGCATGTCCGGTATCTGTAAAGATTCCGTTCTTTGTTGAACAAATTGCAAAAGGCAACTTTGAGGAGGCTGCAAAGATTATTGCAATCGACAGCTCGCTTCCTGCAATCTGCGGAAGGGTTTGTCCGCAGGAGAACCAGTGCGAAGGCTCATGTGTCCTTGGTGTAAAGGGCGATGCCCTGTCAATTGGCAAACTTGAGCGTTTTGTAGCTGACTGGTGCAGGGAGAACAATGTTTCAGTAGCAGCAAAGGCTCCTGCAAACGGCTATAAAGTGGCTGTAGTTGGAAGCGGTCCTGGCGGCCTTGCATGTGCTAGCGACTTGGCAAAGATGGGCTATGATGTAACTATCTTTGAGGTGCTTCACAAGGCAGGAGGTGTGCTTACATACGGCATTCCGGAGTTCAGGCTCCCAAAAGACACTGTAGTGGCCCATGAAATTGAGAATGTGAAAAAATTGGGTGTTAAGATAGAGACCAACGTTGTGGTGGGACGTACCCTTACAATTGATGAAATGTTTGATAAGGAGGGGTTTGATGCTGTCTTCATTGGCAGCGGAGCAGGTCTTCCTAAATTCATGGATATCCCGGGAGAGAACCTTAACGGCGTAGTGTCAGCTAACGAGTTCCTTACCAGAAGCAACCTTATGAAGGCATATAAGGAGGATTCAAGAACTCCAATTTACGTAGGAAACAAGGTTTGTGTAGTTGGTGGAGGCAACGTGGCAATGGATGCTGCAAGAACAGCATTGCGTCTTGGGGCAGAAGTTACAGTAGTATACCGCAGAACAGAGAAGGAGCTTCCTGCAAGGGTTGAAGAGGTACACCATGCAAAAGAGGAGGGAGTGCAGTTCCAGCTCCTTACCAACCCTGTTGAGGTGGTAGGAAACGAAAAAGGTTGGGTAACCGGCCTGAAATGTGAGCAGATGGAGTTGGGCGAGCCTGATGCAAGCGGCAGAAGATCTCCTATAGCAGTTCCGGATTCACATTTTATAGTAGACGCAGATGTGGTTATCATGGCGTTGGGTACAGCACCTAACCCGCTGATTGCCCAGACAACCAAGGGGCTGGAGAGAAACCGCAAAGGTGGAATTCAGGCAGACGAGAACGGCGTTACAACCAGAGAAGGTGTATTTGCCGGCGGCGATGCGGTATCGGGAGCAGCAACCGTAATCCTGGCTATGGGAGCAGGAAGAAAGGCAGCAGCAGCAATTGACGAATATTTAAAGAACAAGAAGAAATAAGATGGCTCAGAAACCAAGCATTCCAAAGGGGACGAGAGACTTTGGACCTGCAGAGATGGCAGGAAGAAACTATATATTTGACACAATCCGTTCAGTATTCAAAAAATACGGATTCAACCCGCTAGAGACCCCTTCAATGGAGAACCTTTCTACATTGTTGGGCAAATATGGAGACGAGGGTGACAAGCTTCTGTTCAAGATCCTCAACTCCGGAGAAGCTTTTTCAAAAGTGCAGGCAGAGGAGCTTGAGAACAGCAATGCCCTTTCATTGAAAGTGTGCGAGAAAGGCTTGAGATATGACCTTACAGTGCCGTTTGCAAGATATGTGGTGCAGCACCAGAACGAACTGGCATTCCCTTTCAAGCGCTACCAGATACAGCCGGTTTGGAGAGCAGACCGCCCGCAGAAAGGACGCTATAGGGAGTTCTACCAGTGCGACGTAGACGTAATTGGCAGCAAATCCCTTATCAACGAGCTTGAGCTTGTACAGATTGTAGACGAGGTATTTGCAAAATTCGGCATCAACGTATGCATCAAGATTAACAACAGAAAAGTCCTTCAGGGACTTGCAGAGGTTATTGGTCATCCCGACAAGCTTGTAGACATCACAGTTGCTATTGACAAGATTGACAAAATAGGCCTTGACGCAGTAAAAGCTGAGTTGACAGAGAGAGGAATTGATGAGAAAGGTATAGCAACCATTGAGCCTGTACTTACATTGAGCGGCACAACTGCAGAGAAACTTGCAACAATGAAAGAGATCCTTGCATCCAGCGAGGCGGGACTTAAAGGCCTTGCAGAGCTTGAGGAACTGTTCGGATACATTGCAGTGGCAGGAATCAGACAGGAGGTGGAGATTGACCTTTCACTTGCCCGTGGCCTGAACTACTACACCGGAGCAATCTTTGAGGTAAAGGCAAAAGACTTTGCAATAGGCAGCATCTGCGGTGGCGGAAGATACGATGACCTTACAGGCATCTTCGGCCTTCCGGGCATGAGCGGCGTAGGTATCTCATTCGGTGCAGACCGTATCTATGACGTACTTCAGGGCTTGGACAAATTCCCTAAAGAGGCAATCGTTGGCACAAAAGTGCTCTTCTCAAACATGGGAGACGCAGAGGTGGCATACACCCTTCCAATCATTGCAGGCTTGAGGGCACAGGGAATCAACTGTGAAATTTATCCCGACAAGACCAAGCTCAAGAAGCAGTTTGACTATGCTGCAAAGAAAAATGTCCCTTACTTTGTAATTATTGGTGAACAGGAAGTGGCTGACGGAACGGTAGTTATAAAAAATCAGGCAACAGGCGAACAGATAATTTGCAAAAAAGATGAAATAAAATTTGCATAATTGAAAAATAAGCTCTACTTTTGCAGTCCAATTCGGAAACGATAACCCCTCGGGGTAAGACATACATCGCGGAGTGGAGCAGTTGGTAGCTCGTCGGGCTCATAACCCGAAGGCCGTAGGTTCGAGTCCTGCCTCCGCTACTAAAAAGGCTGTAAGTTGTTTAGATTCAAACACTTCAGCCTTTTTTCTTAATAACAACCGGGACAAAAACGGGACAAGCATTATTAACTCTTTAGGCTTGGATGGAAATTCTCCGTCTTTGCCTAAAAAAAAAATGCCTTCTAGCGAAAAACAAAATTTACTGCCGTCGTTTATACGCAGATATACGACGCCAAAACTTCACACCGGCAAATGCTGGTACAT
>CALCHD010000169.1 GCA_937901105.1 uncultured Bacteroidales bacterium
TCAATGGGTAACTGTCGAAATTCGCTTCTATACCTATCAATGCGTCTTTGTAATACTTCCCTAGACAATATACTTGCCTTGTGTATTGGTCTGCATCAAATTGATGTTTCATTACCGCCACTTGTTCGCCGGTTCTTGCATCCAGTACATGAGCCGTAAAGAAGTCGCTGCCCTCTCCGGCTGTATCACCGCCTATACAGTATTCAGTGAATGCAGGAGTGTTGGGAAGCTGGTATATCTTGATATATCCATCCCGGTCATTGATCCATTTGATATTGGTTATCCGTAAGCCGTCATAGTCGTAGGCGAAATAGCCGACCTTCAGAGGCTTTGGTATGACCTCCAAGCGGCTTTGAATCGCCCTGGCATCAAATACTGTCTTACCAAGAATGCCCCACTTACCAAGGCAGTAGACCTCATACACATACTCATCACTGTTTACCGTGACGGTATAGTTCCTCTCGTCCACCTTTTCGATGTCCATCGGGTTCAGGAAATCCATGTTGTCGCAAACTACACCGTCAATTACATACAAAGGTGCGTTTCCTGCATTGAATGAACCGAAACCACGGATAGAGATGTCTGCCTGTGCACCTGGCTGACCAGAGTAAGAAGCTACCTGAACACCAGGAGCCTTACCAGCCAATACAGACTCAAAGCTTACCACAGGAGCATCTTTCATTGCATCCTGTTTCACAACTGTAGCAGAACCTGAATATGATCCTTTCTTTACAGTACCGTAAGCAACAACCATAACCTCGTCAAGGTTGATTGTCTCCGGAGCCAATGAAACATTGATGATCTGTCTTCCCTGAACTGGGATAACACGGTCGTGATAGCCAACTGAAGTAACAACCAAAGTGGCTAGCTTTGGTACAGTAATGACGTAATTACCGTCTACATCGGTAGATGCTCCGTTCTGGGTTCCTTGCTCCACAACGTACGCTCCAATGATAGGTAATCCGTCTTCCGAACCAATAACAGTACCTTTTACTGTTACTGTCTGTGCCAACAACATTGTAGTACATAATGCCATCAGCACTGATAGAATTAGTTTTTTCATCAGATATTTATTTAAGTTAAACTAAAGTTTACATGCAGTAAAAACTAGTGTAAATATACAACGAATTTCTGATTGGAAAAACCAAAAACATAAAAAAACCGCCCTACAGGCGGTTTTTTTATCACTTTATCCCTTGTTCAGATTAGAATCTGTCCTCAGAAGATACAGTCAATTTTTTTCTACCTCTACGACGTCTTGCAGCCAATACTCTGCGGCCGTTAGGGGTTGACATACGCTCACGGAATCCGTGTTTGTTACGGCGTTTGCGCTGTGATGGTTGGAATGTGCGTTTCATATTATGACAATTTTATAATTTTTCAAATGGGAGTGCAAAAGTACGTTTTTAATTTCTAAATACCAAACTTTTTTTACCTTGGAATATAAATGACATACTTCTCTTTAAAGAACTCATCCTGGAACCACATCTCTATAGGGCAATATGTCATTGTTTTCTTGTTTATCCTGCACTTTGCAGCAGCATTTTCAAGCTCCTTGTACAACAGCCCCCCTTCTCCAAGATCTCCTCCTTTAAGGTAAATGATGCCTTTCCCGTATTTTCCCTTCACCCATGGAAGGAAATTGCCCAAATCGGTTACCGCCCTTGAGACAATATAGTCAAACTGCTCATTTATCTCCTCTGCCCTGGCCTTCACAGCCCTTACATTCTTGAGTCCAAGGGCATTTGCAACTGTGCTACCTCTTGCGCCACACGTACCTTTTTCCCTATCGAATCCACCAAATGAAACTTACATTCTGGAAACATTATAGCCAGCGGAATACCCGGAAAACCGCCTCCAGTACCCACATCCATAACTTTAGTGCCTGGCTTGAACATCTCACCCATTTCCACAAACTTGGCAATTGCCAGGGAATGAAGCACATGGTGCAGCTGCAGCTTGTCTATATCCTTGCGGCTCACCACATTTATCTTGCTGTTCCAGTCTTCGTAGAGCGGAGTGAGCATTGCAAACTGCTCCTGCTGCTGCGGGGTTATATTCTCAAAAAATTTCTTTACCATTATTCATCCTCCTCCAAAACTTTGCTCATTGCATAATTGCGCCACTTTTCAATCAGTGCCATCATATCGCTTGGAATCTGGTTCTCAAGGAACACGTGCTTTCCGGTTACCGGGTGCTCAAAGCCCAGTGTCTTGGCATGCAGTGCATGACGCGGAAGCAGCTTGAAGCAGTTGTCAATGAACTGCTTGTACTTGCTGTAAATGGTTCCGTTCAGAATTCTGTCCCCACCGTAGCGGTCGTCATTGAACAAAGGGTGCCCTATAGAATTCATATGTACCCTAATCTGGTGGGTCCTTCCTGTCTCCAGCTTACACTCAATCAGAGTTACATATCCAAAGCGCTCAATTACCTTGTAGTGGGTTACTGCATGCTTGCCTATCTCACTGTCGGGAGGAAAAGCCTTGAACTTCAGCCTGTCGTTAGGGTCTCTGCCTATATTTGCATTGATGGTTCCCTCATCCTCCTTCACATTTCCCCATACAATGGCAATGTACTTTCTCTCAATGGTGTGGTCGAAGAACTGCTTTGCCAGCCCCATCTGCGCCTGGTCATTCTTTGCCACCACCAGCAGTCCGGATGTATTCTTGTCAATCCTGTGCACCAGAATTCCCATCCTCTCATCTGTGGCATCAGGTCCCTGGCTCACCCCAAGATGGAATGCCAGGGCATTGATAAGGGTACCGCTGAAATGGCCGTGACCCGGATGCACCACAAGTCCGGCAGGCTTGTTCACTACAAGCAAATGATCATCCTCGTATGCAATATCTAGAGGAATGTTCTCCGGCTTAATCTCAAGCCCTCTCCTCTGATAAGGCATCACAATGGTAATAAGCTCATTTGGCTTAACCTTATAGTTAGCCTTTACTATCTTGTCATTTACCCTTACGTATCCGGCCTCTATAGCCAGCTGTATCCTGTGGCGTGAGGCTTTCTCCATGTGCTGGGTAAGATACTTGTCTACCCTTAACATCTTCTGGCCTTTGTCTACAGGAAACCTGTAGTGCTCAAACATGGAGTCAATCTCACCCTCACCATCCATCTCCTCATCTCCCTCCACATCAGGACTTTGCAGATCTTTCTCCGCCATGTAGTCATCTATGTTTGAGAAATTGTCAAATATATTATCTCTCCTGGTCCTCTGCGTCATTTTCTTCTTTTATAGGAATCAACGATTTGTCCAATGTAAAATATACAGATACAGCCGCGCCGTATGATGGAGAACTCTTTCCCTCCTCAATGGCAACCTCCTGCTTGTATGCAAATGCAGCAAGGGAGTCCTGCAGTGTCTGCACTGTATTGTCAAAATAGACTTTACCCAAATTAAGGGAGTTGTCTATCAGATAATCCTTAATGATTGAATATGGTTTTCCCGACAGGTCAGGCACAACAGCAACGCTGTCAGCCTCATTCAGGCCAAGCTTTATGTCAATCACACTCTCGCACTCAAGTTCAGCTCCCGGTTCAATAGGCTTGCCTTTATAAAGCTGCTCAAGCACATTGTTGGTTGCCAGGTCCCTCTCATAGATAAGCCTTCCAACCTTCAGCTGCGATGAAGAGAGTTCAGACTGCGCCTGGCGCAGCGAATGCCCTACAAGAGAGGGCATTTTAACCATTTTAGGGCTTTTTGCATTTATGGTAAGGAGAATTCTCCTGTTCTTCTTAACCTTGCTTCCGGCAACCGGATTCTGCTTGTAGATTGCCCCGGGAGCCATCTTTACAATATGCACAGAGTCTGTAATCTCCAGCCTCATATGGTTTGCATCAGCCACGGCCTGGGCCTGCTCAATGCTCATTCCTCCAAAAGAGGGAACCTCAAGCTCCTTGTTGTGCCTTGTAATGATATCCAGCATTGAGAACAATGCATATACCACAATTGCAACAGCTGCAATTGCCATATAAAGATGCTTGGTGAACCAGTTCCAGTACCACTTGCCCTGCATCTTGCCTTTACCTTTCTTTGCCTTTTCCTGCATACGGTATAAATTTCGCCCAACTAGGCATTATTGTGCAAAAATATAAAAAAAGGGAGACCTGCTAAAGTCTCCCATATAAAATTGGCTTCAAATGTCCACTATCTTCTAACAGGTCCCCTCATCATAGGGCCTCTGCCCATACCCGGGCCACCTCTCATTCCGCCTCTCATTCCACCTTTGCCCATATCTCCAAAGTTACCGAATCTCCAGGTTAGGGTAACCATAAAGTACTGTCCAAGGGTATTGTTGGTTACATTCTGTATGTAGTTCTCGTTAGTAGTAACCGAGGTATTCTTGCTCTGTTTTAGAATATCATAAACCTTGAACTTCAAGGTTGCCGCATTCTTGAACAAAGTTTTTGACACCTCTGCATTCCATACCGTAACAGGCTCGTCATATCCTTCATCAAAACCTTTGTAGAAAGTATGGTCTATATCAGACTTAAGGTTTACTCCGCCAGGAATAGTAAAGTTAACCGAACCTGTAATGGCATTAGTCCATCTCTCAACATCCTCCATAGAACCTACCGAGTACTGTGCATTACGGTAATTGACTCTTCCTCCGGCAATGATCTCTGCCCAGTCATTCCTGTATGTAAGTCTCAACATCTGGAAAATGTTCAGGTTCTTGGTCTCGTTCTCAACAAAGTCCTTCTGCTCCCTCACATATGAAATACCGTTGTTGTAGCCGGCCCTTGTAAAGGTATTGATTGTAAAGTTAGACTTGCCTATAGGTGCATTGTACATAATTCTACCGCTAACAGAATACACAGCTTTTCCGGTATTCTCATAAGTAGAAATCTGCACACCTTCATCTGTATAGTACTTTTTGGATACAATGTCATCCTGGGTATAAGAGAGATCCATTCCCACATTGAACCAGCTGAACTTGGCCCTGTCATTAACCTGGTAGTTTGTGCTCAAAGAGTGGGTGAACTCCGGCTTCAAGTCTGGATTACCCTCTACCCTGTACAAAGGGTCAGAGTTGTCATTAACCGGCATCAGCTGGTTGAGTGAAGGCTGGCTTGTCCTTCCGCGGTACCTTACCCTCAACTGCTTGCTGTCAGAGAAACGGTAATCGATTCTGGCAATTGGAGTAAAGTTTGTTACTGTGTACGAGGTATCCTGTCCCTTTCCAACGCTCTCTGTTCTTGCCGGCTGTACAGATGCTCCAATTGAGATGTTGTACTTCTCCTCCTGCTTCATGAAGTTCAGCTCTGCCTGCTGGGTAAAGAATGTATTCTCGTAATTTGTAGAATAATCCTCATCCCATATGGTATAATGTCCGCTGGCATCCCTGTTGTAGGTATTTCTTTCAGATTCAGTAACCTTATTGGTAAATCTGTAGGCCGCCTCAACAAAGTAGTTCTTTCCTAGCGGCTCAATATAAGACAGTCTTGCAGCATATGTATTTGTAGTGCTTCTTCTGAAGAACTGCTGGTCAACTACTGCTGTAGAGTCAACAACATTGTTCTTAAAGAAATCTGTCCTTGAGTAGTTAAATCCGTCAGACTCATTATTTGAGAAGTTCAGGTTGATACTCAATGACATTGTCCTTCCAGGCCTGTCAAACTTCTGCCTCCACAACAGTCTTGTTCCAATATTGTGGTTGTTGTTGTCGCCATAGTTTCTGCTCATACCCTTATTGGTGGAATCAGAGTTTGTTCTGGTATTGAACTCACTGAACGACTCAAAGTCTCCCATACCAATATTGAAGCTTGGCCTTATCATGAACGAAGACTTCTCGGTAAGCTTGTAGTCAAACTCTCCTCCAAACCTTACTCCGTCTGAATAGGTCTTGTCATATCCGCTCTCGTGGTTATATAGGGTCCTGTCGGGAGCAAGCATTGTCATCCTGTCCTTTGTCTCCTCAATAAGTCGGTCACGGCCGCTGTACATGAGGTTACCCTGAATGTCGGAATCCTCTCTTTTGAAGTTCTTGTTGGCATTGATACCACCCATCCATGATGTGGTAATACCTCGGCCTGTCCAGCCGCCACCGCCGCCACCGCGCATCTGGCCCATCATATTGCCGGCCACATCGGAGAAACCGCGGTTATTGGTGTTGTTGCCGTTGGCAATGATGCTTATCTGGCTCTTGTCTGTAAAACGGCCTATCATTGCAGCACCCTCGTACTTCATATCGCCGCCACCAGCAAGCGGGTTACCTGCACCTCCGCCAACATTACCGAACCATCCTTTCATCATGCCAGCCTTGATTCCCAAATCCAGTACAGTCTCCTCATCACCGTCATCAATGCCGGTAAACTGCGCCTGCTCAGATTTTCTCTCCACTACCCTCAACTTATCTACAATCTTGGCTGGGATATTCTTGGTTGCAAGGTTAGGGTCGTCAAGGAAGAACTCCTTTCCGTCAATCATAATCTTGGTAATTGTCTTGCCATTGGCAGTGATATTTCCCTCTGAATCAACCTCAACACCAGGGAGCTTCTTGATCAGCTCCTCAAGCATATCTGTATCTGAAACCTTAAAGGATGAGGCATTGTACTCAATGGTATCCCTTTTAATAACCATCTGGTTCGCCCTGCCGGTAACCATTACTGCATCCAGCACCTGGTTATCCTCCGAAACAAGAAGCTCGCCATACTCATTTGCCCCTTTCTTAATATCAAAGGTAAAGTGCTTGCTCTTGTAGCCCATATACTCAAATGTAATGGTTGCCCTTCCAATAGGCATACCCTGCAGTACAACTACACCTTTTTCATCTGTAAGGGCATATTTCCTAGGGGTCTTGTCTCCAATATACTTGGCATGCAATGTAGCAAATTCAATAGGCTCCTTTGTGAGCGAATCTAGCACAACCGCTCTGAAAAAAGTACCTTTTGCCTGTGTACCTACTTGAGGATCAGTCTCCTCCGCAAACGCCTCATTACCCCATACACACAGGCCAACAAGTGCAACTGTTAAAATCAAAAGTTTCTTAAGCATTCTACAATTATTTTCAAACGACTATTTGACTGCTCCCGCCTCAAAAAGTTAAATCGTCACTGTAAATATTTTTCACTTTATCCTGCCAGGATTGGACTCCACAAACTGGGCCCAGCTCCCTTTACTTCTTCCCGACAGTTTTTTGCTCCCGCCCTGCGCCGCAGCAAGCGGACTGCTGATGTGGTAGTGGTGGCAAAGGGCAATGGCAAGTGCATCCGTAGCATCCAGATATTCCTGCGGAAAATCAATTCCAAGAATCCTCTGCGCCATAAGGGAAACCTGCTCCTTTGAGGCAGCTCCCTTGCCGGTAACCGCAAGCTTCACGCTCCTGGGAGCATACTCAAAAATTGGAATGTCCCTCTGCAATGCGGCTGCAATGGCAGCTCCCTGCGCCCTTCCCAGCTTGAGCATCACCTGTGCGTTCTTTCCGTAGAAAGGTGCCTCAATGGCCAGCTCGTCGGGATTATATTTCTCTATAATCTTTGCAACCTCCTCATGGATAGCCTTCAGGGTTACAAAATGGTCTGTCACCTTCTTAAGGTTGACAACACCCATATCCACGTATTCAACCTTGGAGTCCAATACGTGGATAACCCCAAAACCCAAAATACGGGTTCCGGGGTCTATTCCTAGTATTATCTTGTCTATATTCCTTTTCTTGGACATCGGATTAGTCTATCCACCCAAAGCCGGTACTCTCTCAACGCTGCAGGGATATGGATTCTGCCATTCTCGTCCTGGTGGTTCTCAATCAACGCTGCAAGAATTCTTGGAAGAGCCAATGAGCTGCCGTTCAAGGTGTGTGCAAGCTGTGTCTTGCCCTCGTCATCCTTGTATCTTAGTTTCATACGGTTAGCCTGGAATGACTCAAAGTTTGAAACGGAGCTAACCTCCAGCCAGCGCTGC
>CALCHD010000170.1 GCA_937901105.1 uncultured Bacteroidales bacterium
AAATACTGGCACTGATTCCTGCAAGGTACGGCTCATCAAGATTCCCCGGCAAACCCCTTGCACTGGTACACGGAAAACCTATGATCCAAAGGGTATATGAACAGACTGTAAAGGCATTCCCCAATGCATGCGTAGCCACCGATGACGAACGTATCTACAACGCCGTAAAGGAGTTCGGGGGCAAGGCTGTAATGACATCGGAATCGCACAACAGCGGTACCGACCGCTGCTTTGAGGCACTCAACAACTACTGCGCAGAGAGTGGCGAAAGCTTTGATGTTGTGATTAACGTGCAGGGTGACGAGCCATACATTCAGCCACAGCAGCTTGAGCAGCTGGGCAACTGCTTCAATGACCCCTCTGTAGAGCTGGCAACCCTTGTAAAAAGGATCTGCAGCAAAGAGGAGCTCTTCAACCAAAACAGCCCTAAAGTAATATTGGACAAGAACAGTGACGCCATTTACTTCAGCCGCACCCCTATCCCATTCAGCAGGGATGTGGAAATAACTGACGCATATGTGAAGGAGACCCCTTTCTACCGCCATATAGGACTGTACGGCTACAGGGTCGGAACCCTGGCAAAGATATGTGCAATGCCACAGGGTTTCCTTGAGAAAACAGAAAAGCTGGAACAGCTCCGCTGGATAGAGAACGGACTAAAAATCAGGGTAGCCGAGACACATTTTGAAACCCACGCTGTAGATACTCCAGAAGATTTGGCATTTATTAATTCCAAAAACGATTGGGATTAACTATATTTGCATATAGTATACGAAAAAATAAACCAACAATTACTGATATGAGAAAATTTATCCTTTTTGCATTCGCATGCCTTCTAATGGCTGCCTGCAGCAACCCTTCAAAAATGGCAGAGCTTGCAGACTCTATTGTTACCGACGTAACATGCAATAGCGCAAACGCCGGCGGTTCTGACGTACTTGAGGCTGTAAACGGAAAAATTACTGCAACTTACACTCTTAAGTTCCCTGCAGAGTTCTTCCACAGTGAGGCTATCCTTAATGTAACCCCTGTCCTTGTTTACGATGGCGGCGAGGTTGTAGGTCCAGTACTTACCCTTCAAGGCGACAAAATTATGGATAACTACACAGTTATCTCCAAAAAGAATGGCGGTGAGGTCTCTAAAGAGGTTACCTTCGACTACAAGCCAGGCATGGAGAAAGCAACTCTTGAGTTGAGGGCTGTAGTATACAATTCTGACAGAAGCAAACAGTACAAGTTCCCTGTTTCTTACAAAATTGCTGACGGTACAAACTGCACATACATGCTAGTTAAGACTGAAGGCAAACCTGCATTTGAGGGCAACGCATACCAGAAAGTTATTACCGAGCAGAAAGAGGCACAGGTTCTATACACCATCAACCAGTCAAACGTAAGGAACAGCCAGCTTAAGACAGAGCAGATCAAAGAGTTCCAGGCATATCTTCAGGAGGCACAGGCCAACGAGCGCAAGACTATCGTTTCAAATGACATTATCGCTTACGCTTCTCCAGACGGAAGCCTTAACCTTAACAACAAGCTTTCAGAGAAAAGAGCAAAATCAGCAGAGACTGCTTTTGTAAAGGTTATCTCTAAAAAAGCTAAAGTAAAAGACATACCTGTTAACGTTTCACAGATTTCAGAAGACTGGGAGGGATTCCAGGAGCTTGTTCAGGCTTCTGACATTGAGGACAAGGAGCTTATCCTACGCGTTCTTTCAATGTATTCAGACCCTGCTGTAAGAGAGCGTGAGATCAAGAACATGAGCGCTGTATTCAAAACTTTGGCTGATGAGGTTCTTCCTGCATTGCGTAGAGCAAGATTCGTTGCAAACGTTGAGTACAAGAACTGGACTGACGAGGAGCTTACACAGATCATCAACGACAACATGAGCCAGCTTGATGAGGAGGCGCTTCTTTACGGTGCTACCCTATTTGACAAAGATGCAGCTAAAGCAGAGATCTACAAGGCAGCAGCTTCTAAATACAACAGCAGCAGAGCTTACAACAACTTGGCAGCTTTGAGCCTTAAAGCAAAGAAAACTGCAGAGGCTAAAGGTTATCTTGCAAAAGTATCTGACAAGAACGCTATCTACTACAACAACATGGCTGTAGCAGCTATGCAGGAGGAGAACTTTGATGCAGCAGCAGAGTACCTTGCAAAAGCAGGCAGCTTGGCAGAGGCTAAAGAGAACATGGGCGCATTGCTTATCCTTAAAGGTGACTACGCTGCTGCTGCAGCTGCATTGGCTGGAACCAACTCATACAACGAGGCTCTAGTAAACGTAGTTACAGGCAAGCTTGACAAAGCTTCTTCAATCCTTGCAAACGCAAAATGCCCTTGCAAATCTTACTTGAAAGCTATTATCGCAGCCCGTCAGGGCAAGAACAGCGAGGCTAAAGAGCTTCTTGAGGTTGCAAAGAAAGACGAGAAACTTGCTAAAAGAGCAGAGAAAGACATTGAGTTTGCAAAACTATAATGCTTTCCTGACTATACTCTAAAAAGGCGGCCTTCAACGGTCCGCCTTTTTTGTTGTCTTTTTCTTAAATTATCTGCAAATTTGCAGTATTCAGCAATTAACCAAGATGAAAAAAGCAACACTCATTTGCTGCGCCATGCTGTGCAGCCTTTTTGCAAATGCAGAAACAATGAAGATAAACAGATTCAAGTATGCCGGGCCACATCAGGTGGTTGCCCCATACATGGTAGACAAGACAGACGTAAACGGCAAGGAGTTTGACTCAAAGAGCCTCCTTAACTCCTATGTGTCATTCAGCCAGCTGGAGCAGGCGCCTTATATAAATGCGGCTGATGTCCCTGCAGCAACCGCACAGGCTATTGCCCTTGTGGAGTTCAGCCTGCAGAACGGGAAATATGCTGCTGCCCAGATAAAGGTGGAGGGTGTGGAGAACTATGTGGTATATGTAGACGGCAAGAAATTGTCGGGAAGCAAAATTGAGGTTATCCCTGCAACCCACTCTGTTATTGTAAAATACCTGGTTGCTCCAGGAAAAAATGGTGCCCCTGCAATAACTGTTGAAACGGAACAGGACGGTGCATTCACATTAAGGGAGGACGGCAAGAGACAGTACGCCCTTACAGATGTGCTCCATGGCAAAAGGTTCCAGCAGATGCAGCTTTCTCCTGATGGCCAGTGGCTGATTACCGGCTATACAACCTCAATGGAAAACGGCAGAAGCTTCCGCACCACTACAGTGAGCAATGTGGCAACCGGAAATATCGTTTCAAAATGCGCAGACAGGATAAGCTGGATGCCAAAGAGCAACCTTTACTGGTACTCAAAAACTGACGCCAGCGGAAAGAGCATCATAACAACAGACCCTGCTACCGGCAAGGAGACCATCTTTGCCAGAAATATTCCCGACGGCCATTTCCAGATTTCCCCATCAGAGGATTACCTTCTTTACTCCATTGAGCAGAAAGGACCTGCAGAGAAAGAAGCCATCTACGAAGTGATTGAGCCCGATGACAGACAGCCTGGATGGCGCAACCGCTCATACCTTGCCAAATATGATCTTGCAACTGGCGTGATGCAGCCTCTTACCTTCGGATACAGCAACACATGGGCATCAGACATCTCTGCCGACGGCACCAAAATCCTTGTAATGACCAGCCACAGCCGCCTTACAGAGCGACCTACCACACTATACACATTGCACCTTTGGGACGACGTCAAAAAGGTCATGACGCCATTGGTGGAGGATGACGGATTCATCAGCAATGCCATATTTTCTCCCGACGGATCTTCGATTGCCATTATAGGGACACCAGAGGCGCTTGGCGGCATAGGCAAGAATGTGAAAGAGGGACAGACTCCAAGCATGTACGACTACCAGCTGTTCATCATGGACCTTAAGGAGAAGAAGGTTAAGGCAGTTACCAAAAACTTCAACCCTAATGTGGGGAGCATTGCATGGAGCGGCTATGACAGCCAGATCTACTTTACTGCAGAAGACAAGGATATGGTAAACCTCTTCAAGCTTAATCCGGCTTCTGGAAAAATTACCAGGATGAAGACCCAGGAGGACCTTGTGAAGCAGTTCACCATTGCAGATGCTGCCCCAGTAATGGCATGGTACGGCCAGGGAGCCAGCAATTCAGACAAAGGCTACATTACAGACCTCAAGAAAGGGACCTCTGCACTTTGGGAGGACTTGAGCAAGGAGATCCTTAAAGATGTACAGCTTGGCGAGTGCCATGGCTGGAACTTCAAGAACTCCAACGGTGACGAGATTAACGGCCGCTACTATCTTCCTGCCAACTTTGACCCGCAGAAGAAGTATCCCCTTATAGTAAACTACTATGGAGGCTGCAGCCCTACAGAGCGCAGCTTTGAGAGCCGCTACCCTCACCATCTGTATGCAGCTATGGGATATGTGGTTTATGTAGTGAATCCTAGCGGAGCCACCGGTTTCGGCCAGGAGTTTGCAGTTCGCCACGTGAACACTGCCGGCAACGGCCCTGCACAGGATATCATAGAGGGAACCAAGAAGTTCTGCCAGGAGCATCCGTTTGTAGACGAGACAAAGATTGGCTGCATTGGAGCCTCTTACGGCGGCTTCATGACCCAATACCTGCAGACCCAGACCGACATCTTTGCCGCTGCCATTTCGCACGCCGGCATCAGCGACCATACCAGCTATTGGGGTGAAGGCTACTGGGGCTATTCATACAGCGAGGTATCTATGGCAAACAGCTATCCATGGAGCCACAGGGAGCTGTACGTGGAGCAGAGCCCGCTATACAACGCCCACAAGGTAAACACTCCGCTACTTTTCCTTCACGGTGACAAGGACAACAACGTACCTGTAGGCGAGAGCATCCAGATGTACACCGCCCTCAAGCTTCTTGGCAAAGAGACTGCCATGGTACTTGTAAAGGACCAGGACCACCACATCCTTGAGTACAACAAGAGGATCCAGTGGCAGAATACCATCTTCGCATGGTTCGCCAAATGGCTTCAGGATGACCCTGCATGGTGGAATGCAATGTACCCGCCAAAAACTCTATAAAAAATACTCTGACAATTTGTGGAGTTTACACAAAACCCTGTATATTTTACAAATTTTA
>CALCHD010000171.1 GCA_937901105.1 uncultured Bacteroidales bacterium
AAAGCGGGCAATTGTCACAAAATCACCGAAAAATGTGACAAACAGCCCCAAAAACGGGACCATTGTCACAAAACTGCGGGAAAATGTGACACTACCACCCAAAACGGGACCATTGTCACAAAATCACCGAAAAATGTGACAAACAACCCCGCAAACGGGGCAATTGTCACAAAATCGCCGAAAAATGTGACACCACCGCCCCAAAAGCAGCAACAATTGGGGCAAATATGTGTTGAAGAGGGGATAAGAAACCGTCGGGAAGAGGAAAATTGGACTTATAATGGCAGATACATTAAATAAGAGTATGGCAGCAGAGGGGTCTCCTATGTACAGGAGGCTTTCCCAGCAGGAATTCAATGATATAGCAGGCAGGATCCTCTATGAGGACAACCACCTGCTTATTTTCAATAAGCGCTCCGGGGAGATTGTGCAGGCAGACAAAACCGAGGATGAGTGCATGAGCACCACCCTCAAGGCGTTTGTGGCCCAGCGCGACAACAAGCCGGGCGCAGTGTTCATGGGGGTTGTCCACCGTCCTGTGAGCGGAGCCGTGATATTTGCCAAGACATCAAAGGCTCTGGGGCGTCTGAATGAGGCGTTCCGTACCGGCCAGATGCACAAGACCTACTGGGCAGTTGTCTGCAACCGTCCAAAGGAGGACGAAAAGCTCCTCACCCACTACCTCACCCGCAACGAGAAGCAGAACAAGACATACACCAGCCTTACCCCAAAACAGGGTGCCAAGGAGGCCAAGCTCCGCTATAAGTTCCTCAAGGCCACCGAGAGATACTTTCTCCTTGAGGTGGAGCTCTTTACCGGCCGACACCACCAGATCCGCGCCCAACTCTCGGCAATAGGATGTGTAATTAAAGGAGACCTCAAATACGGCGCTCCCCGCTCTAATCACGACGGCAGCATCTCACTCCACTCCCGCCACGTAAGGTTCACCCACCCCGTGCGCAAAGAGGAGATGGAGATTGTGGCACCGCCATTTTGTCCGATTATGAAGAGCTGCATGTAACAGCTCTTTTCGCATTAAAACCTGCCCCTAAAAGACAGAAGAGTTGATTTATTGGACTAATCGGCTCTTTTGGTTCCGATTTTCTTACCTTTGCATAAACAAAACAAGAATAATATGCAAAAGGTAAATTCATTCATTATAGACCACAAGAAACTTGTGCCGGGCATTTATGAGTGCCAGGTTAATGGAATATTCACTTATGATGTAAGGTTTGTGAAGCCGCAGGATGCGGTTTATAAGGGGTTGTTCATGGATCCAAAGGTGGCTCACACCCTTGAGCATTTTATGGCAGATTATCTGAGGACAAAGACAAACGAGGAGTTCTCATCCACCTTGCTGTATGTGGGACCTATGGGGTGCCTTACAGGATTCTATTTCCTTACATCGGTTTCTTACAGTTCTGAATTCTGGAGGAAACTGGTACTTGAGTGTGTGGAGCATATCCTTACCCAAGATACAATTCCTGGAGCTGCCGAGCTTACTTGCGGCAACTATCAGTATTTCAATCTTGAGGAGGCAAAGAGGTGGATCAGGGAAGTGATTATCCCTAATTTCTCTTCTGATGAGTTCTGCTCGGAGTACCCTTACTGCCAGGAGTAATTGGTGAAATCAATTGTCGGGAAAAAAATGAAACCTTCTCCTCTCATAGGTCATGCAGCCTGCTTTGCCGCTTATGCCATTTTTGGCATAAACATAATTGTGTGCAAAGATCTTACAACATCCAGCGCCATATCACCGCTTGCAATCTTTACTGTAAGGTCGCTTGGGGCAAGTGTGTTTTTCTGGATCCTTTCATTGTTCATGCCGGCAGAGAAGGTGGAGCGGGGAGATTTTGTAAAGATTTTTGCAGCATCCTTCCTGGGATTTTTCCTCACACAACTCACTTTTCTTGAGGCTATTCCCGATATCACCCCAATGCACTGCTCCATAATCAGCGCACTTACCCCAATCTACACCATGTTCATTGCGGCAGTAGTACTTAAGGAACCGCTTACGTGGAAGAAAGGTGGGGGTGTATTATTGAGCTTGTGTGGCATTATCTTCCTGATAATGAACAATTCGCATGGAAGCGGAGTTGCAGAAAGCAAACTTTCAGGCATATTGCTGATGATACTCAACGGAGTGGCTTTTGCCCTCTACCTGGGTGTTTTCAGACCGGTGATAATGAAGTATTCTGTGGTCACTTTCATGAAATGGATTTTCCTTTTCTCAGTTGCAATGTCATTGCCGTTCTCATTTGGAGAGGTAATTTCTCCGGTATGGCTGGAACTTCCACGTATACAGCTTCTTGAATTGGGATTTCTAGTGCTGTTTGCCACTTGTGTCTGCTATTTCCTTATTCCGCTGGGTCAGAAGAATATCCGCCCTACCCTTGTGAGCATGTACAGCTATGTGCAGCCTATAATTGCCACAGTAATAAGCATCTGCATTGGAATGGACGGCATTACCTGGCAGAAGGTGCTTGCCGCTGCTATGGTATTTACAGGAGTGTTTGTGGTGAGCCGGAGCAAGGCAGCAAAATGATTCCCCTTTCCGGTTCAAAGCAATGGGTGCCTTCTCCAAGGGCGTATTCCTCTTTGTGGTAATCGTATATATTTCTGGCTATCAAGCCCATTGTCATTCTCAAGTTTACTTCCATTGCAGGGTTGTACAACACTGCACCGTTGTGCGAGCAGATAAACTGGTCAACACCTATGAATCCTGTATATTTTCCCGACAGTTTTTCATCCAGCCAACGGGCTATCTCCTCCTGCTCTTTATGCAGCATTTCTTTAGGAATCCACCGTGTGAGTGTGTTTTCAATATGCTCATTTGATGCCAGGATATTTCCTTTGTATGCGCCATTGCTGGCGTAGAACATTGAATAGCCCCTGAAAGTCACGCTCCTTTCCGTTTGACCTGCCACAGGAGCGCACTCAAACAGCATGGCAAACTCATGGAGAATCTCCATCCTCCGCTCCACAATTACCGCCCCCTGTTTCTGCAGAGTATTGCGGCACCATCCACGGTCAGTCTCCATAAGTTCTTCCGTCACAAACCTTATCCCTTTTCCGCTTCCCGACAGAGGTGCTTTCAGTACAACTCTCCTGTGCTGGTACAGGAAAGATTCTATCTCTTCAAGGGAGTAGGCAATTATCCTGTAGGTATGTGAGAGAGTTGTTGATGCACACTGCAGTTTCCCCAACAGTTCCACTGCCAATTCCCTGCGGGAATTTTTCCTGATAAACTCAAGTTCCTCATCTGAAGGGAGCATCTCCGAAGGCCAACCCTCTTCCATGAGTTTCCGTTTAAGCACAGCATTCCAGCCCCAGGGTACGATTTTCCCGGCAGCATTACCGCCGCCCGCCTGCATCCCTTCCGGAGCCCGCATGAACCTTTCAATCCACTTCCCCTGTTGTGCAAACCGCACCGCCGCAGCCGGCGGAATGAAATTCACATCCCCGCTGGCCAGGCACAAATCATGCTCCGGATTGAAAATAAACCTGCTGCTGCTCTCCATACCACAAAAATAGCGCTCTTTTTGACGTTGTCCTAGAGGGCAGCTTAAAAATGCCCATTAGGACAACGTCCCAATGGGCAAAAAAGTGTACATTTGTAGAAAACATACACAAAATGACCTCAACAAAAAAACTGAAATACTGTGCGCTGGGGGATTCAATCACTTACGGGTTCATTCCGCGCAATTATCCGGGGCATCCGGGGCAGCTGGAGAGTTATGCGGCACTGGCGGCAAAGATGCTGGATATGGAGCTGGAGAATCATGGAATTTCGGATTCTACTATTGCCAACCTGCCAGAGAATACCCCTATGTGCAAAAGATATGTAGAGATGTCGGATGATGCTGATCTTGTAACAGTTACTGGAGGCACCAATGATGTAAGGCTTGGCGTAAAGCTTGGCACCATGGAAGACCGCGGAACAGATACTTTCTACGGAGCATGGCATACGCTGCTTCAAGGGTTAAAGGAGAAATACAATCCGGCAAGAACCGGCAAAGAGACAAAAATTGTTGTACTCACCCCAATCAAGTTGCTCAACGCAGAGAAATCTCACCTTCCAGACACCCCAGAAAACAACGCCCGGGTGCTTTACCAGTGGGACGAGTGGATCCAAGCCATTAAGGAGGTTGCGGCATACTACAACCTTCCGGTAGTGGACATGCACAACCAAAGCGGAATCAACCCGCATGAAAACAGGATAATCAAAGGAACCCATCCGGAGTATACCGGATATTACAATCCGTATATCACAGACGGCACCCACCCAACCCAGGAAGGGGCCCAACTGATGGCAAATACCCTTGTAGAATTCCTCAAACAACTCTAAACCAATACAAAAATGCTTACAGGCACAACTCTAATCATAGTTTTTGCACTGGCAATAGTGCTGCTGATAGTATCAATCTCAAAATGGGGCATCCATCCGTTCCTTGCAATTATGGGAATCGCCCTCATCCTGGCAGTGGGGATAGGGATTCCGCTGGATACCATTCCAACAACTATCGGGAAGGGATTCTCTTCAATCTTTACCAGCATTGGAATTGTAATCATCCTGGGAACCCTCATCGGGCTCATCCTTGAGAAGACAGGTGCTGCAATCCGTCTGGCAGATGCCATCATCCGCATCATTGGAGAGAAGCATCCGCAGCTGGCAATCATGCTCATTGGCTGGATTATCTCGGTGCCGGTTTTCTGCGACAGCGGTTTTATCATTGTAAACCCTATCCGCAAATGGCTCAGCCGAAAGACCAATTTCTCATCGGTAACCCTTACCGTTGCCCTCTCGGCCGGACTGTACGTTTCGCACGTATTCATCCCCCCTACACCGGGCCCCATAGCCACTGCAGGACTTATAGGACTTGAGAGCAACCTGCTCCTTGTAATTATTGCAGGACTCCTCATCTCCATCCTGCCCCTCACTGCGGCATACTTCTTTGCAACCGCTGTCGGGAAGAAGGTGAAATCCTCTGAAGACCTTGATGTAGAGAGCATTTCACAGGCATACAACCAGCACAATCTTCCAAGCACTTGGGCTTCAGTAACACCAATTTTACTCCCGATAGTCCTTATGGCCGGAGGTTCCATTGCCTCAATTGCCAAGATCAACGGCTTCACCGGGGAACTCCTTACCTTCCTGGGCAAACCTATCATTGCCCTTGCCGCAGGACTCATCTCGGCACTGCCGCTGCTGTGGAGATCAAAAATGGGAAAACAGCTTTATGACCTCACCCAGGAATCACTGAAGACTGCCGGCCCGATCATCTTCATCACCGCAGCCGGAAGTGTCCTTGGACAGGTGATTGTGGAGGCTGGATTTGTGCAGTACATCCAGCAGAACGCCACCGCCCTATCAAGCATTGGAATTTTCTTCCCGTTTGTGGTGGCGGCAATCATCAAGACATCGCAGGGCTCTTCAACCGTGGCAATGACCACCACCGCAGGCATCATGGGACTCTATTTCTCGGATGCATCGCTTATGGCAGCCCTTGGCATGACCACCCCAATTGACGCCGTTCTTGTAGTTATGGCAATAGGGGCCGGCGCCATGACAGTCTCGCACGCCAACGACAGCTACTTCTGGGTAGTCACCAACTTTGGAGGCCTCACCCCACAGAACGGCTACAAGACCCAGACAGCCCTCACCCTCATCATGGGTGTCACCTCAATCATAACATTGTTTGCAGTATCACTCTTTATATAATTTCACATTATGAAAAGATTGCTCATCATACTCCTTGCAGCCCTTTGCACCACTGCATTTGCCCAGAACAAGCACAATGCAACCACCCCAAAGGATCCAGCAACCATTCCTCTTCCCGACAGCCTTAAAGGAAGCATCATCAGCGGAACAATCACAGAATCAAAAATATACCCCAACACCCGCAGAGACTGGCAGGTATTCATCCCCAAACAGTACGACGGCACAAAACCGGCCTGCCTTGTAGTTGGCCTGGACGGCAACCTTTTTGGAGCCATTACCGTGATTGACAATCTCATTGCCACCGGTGAGATGCCTGTAGCCATTGGCATCTTCCTGCAGCCGGGAGTGAGCTACAACGAAGACGGCACCGTTGCCCGCTACAACCGCAGCAACGAGTTCGACCGTACCGACAACCGCCTTGCCACCTTCCTTGAGGAGGAGGTGATACCAATGGTGGAGAACCTGGAAACTCCCCACGGACACAGGATCCTCATCTCCCACAACCCCAATAACCGCGCCATTACCGGTGCCAGCAGCAGCGGAATAGCGGCCTTCACCGTTGCCTGGGAAAGGCCCGACCTGTTCGCCCGCGTATACAGTTCCGTTGGAACCTTTGTAGCCATGCGAGGCGTCAACGAATACCCTGCCCTTGTCCGCAAGACCGAGCCCAAACCGCTCCGTATCTTCCTTCAGGAC
>CALCHD010000172.1 GCA_937901105.1 uncultured Bacteroidales bacterium
TTGCAATAGCTCGCAACCGTCGAATGAGGTCCACCTGCAAGGAATATCTTCTCCTCTACAATTCAATGCCACCAACTGTTTTTGGCAACATTACCAAATGTGGCTTTCACTCTTCCTCATAGGCATATTCAATTGCCATATTGAGTTTCTTTATATAATCCCTGCAGTTTCTGAAATCCCCTGCAATTTTATCCAGGGCATTCTCTCCACATACATAATCCGGCCCCACGGGTTTTATAAGGGCAAATGTCCTGTATCTGAGCAATCTGTGCCATCTGTCGGGAGCAAAGGAAAACTCTGCGGGAACCTTCCTGAGCATATCCGACTCCTCCGGATAAAAATCTGCCGCCTGCAGCATTGCCTCCAGGAAAGAATCTCCATTAACAGAAATCTCATCCCTGATGCTACGGAGCACCTTGGATTCATATTTATACGTTCCGGCAATTATGAAGCATCCCCCCATTGAGAGCGGGGTCTGTGTATGGACACCTTTTTGCCCGGCAATACTTCCATCCACACCACTGCCATCAACCCTTGAAGCAGATTCGTCACCTTCAGCTCTGCAGGGAAGAATATCCTGCACCGGCGGCTCCAGATGGAGATAATACCCTGCATTAGGCGACTTTTTTCCACCCTTGCAGATGAAAATCCCCATATGGGTCTTGTAAGGCTCCTTGTTTTTGCTGAACCTTGTATCCCGATAGATTCTGTAAGTGCAATCCTTCACCCCCAACTGCGAGGCAGCAACATCCTCATCCCAACTGCTGATTTTCTCTATCAGCTGCCGGGCAAACACCTCAAACTTCTCCCTTACCTGAAGGTATTTTTCCTTGTTTGCGTTGAACCACTCCCGGCTGTTGTTTTGGGAGAGCTGCGCCAAAAATTCCAATACATCTTTCATGATGTACAAATCTAGTGATTTTTTTCAACACCCTCCCAATGGCCTGTCTTCAGATAAAACCATATACTCTGTTTTTATGCCATACTATTCTCTGACTTAAGCAATCCCCATAAAAGTTATCCCATACACTTCTACACTTCTAATGGGCTCATAAATGAACTTTTTGCAGAAACATCTGTTCTTATAAGTGAAATAGTTTTTTAAGTTAGGTTAAGTCGGGCAAGCCCTTCAGTCTCGGGATGAGGTTGAGGGGCTTGTTTTATTTGTACAATTCGCTTTGAAGGAGCCTAACCGGCCTTTGCCTTGCGTTGGCAAAGGCTCCTGCAATTCACCGTGGGCAAGATGCCCCTCTGCAATACCATCCAGCAGGCTATAGCGCCCACGACAGAACAAATTTGTTGCATCGTGGGCAGCACCCCTAACCGGAAGTGACTCTGAGAGGGGTGGGTGCCCACGGTGAATTGCAGGAAGGGGAATGGCTGGAAATCAGATATCTGTCGGGAGAAAAATAACACAAAAAAATGCTTTGAGAGAGAAACTATTTTGCATAAATTTGTGACTGGGCGACCACTTGAGGCGCTGGAATTGAAGATGAAGATTAAAGAAGAGTTGCTCAGGCAGATAGAATCTGACCTGTCCCTAAATGGCCCGTTTGTCAAAGGGCTAAAAAATCCAATAACCAATTGCTGGCATTTTTACACAGACGGGAGTGCTGTTGACCGGCTGTTTGATGATGAAGCTGATTTCATCAGGGGGATGAACAGGGTGTTTGTGGTAGTGCAGAAATACAATATCATTATTCTGGCCTTCTGCCTGATGGACACACATGTCCACTTCATTTTGTGGGGTGAGTTCTCAGATTGCAACAAATTCATGCACGAATACATAAGGCTCACTTCCCAAAGTATCTCCCTGAGACACAATGAGAAAAAGAAACTGTTCAGACTGCCGCTCAACCATCAGTACATAGACAACGATTTTTATCTCAAGCTAGCCATCACCTACGTAATAAAGAACGCTCCAGTTGGCGGACTGGGTTTTAATGCATGGGACTATCCATGGTGCTCCGGCGGACTTTACTTCAGGGAGAACAGTTCTTGGACTACCCCTGCGTGGAAGTGTCCTGAACAGTTAAGGAGACTCTCCCAAATGACATACCGTCAGCGAAGGGCTATTCTCAACACAAAAGATGATTATATACAAGATGCTTCAGTTATCGGGATGATGATATTTCCCGGAGAGTATGTTGCATACGAACTGGTTGAGCGGATTTTCAGGACCCACAAAAGCTTCAACTGGTTCATGTGCAAGAGCAAAGAGGAAGACATAGAATCCCGGGCCGGAAGCATTTCCCGTCTCACAATTCCCATTCAGGAAATGCGTCAGCACAGAAATGCCATCTGCCGGGAACTGTTCGGTTGTGACACAATAAGGTCACTGCCCACAACCCAAAGGGTTAAACTGGCCAGGGCCCTCCGCTCCAGATACAACTGCTCCATTAAGCAGATTGCCCGTTTGTGCGGCCTGGTGGCTGAGGAACTGAAAGGGATTTTGTAGGGGAAGACAGCTCCTTCCTTTAATTTTTGGAAGATAACACAGGGTAGCAGAGGAATTCTGTAGAGGACTGGCAGCAGGGCTGCACGGATAATCTGTTTCTCTCAATCTTCCAACGAGGCAATTTTCTTATGCAGATCGCTTGAGCCTGATGAGCCGAATGCCACCGATAAGTCTGACAATTCCGGTCATTCAGATAGTCCCGACAATCCCTATGCCCTTCATGCAATGCACCGCAGATGGGAGAGGCAACCTCCTGCCCTTAATATGGCCGGGGTCCCAGGAAAATACCTTCCCGGGAAAGAGATTTCTCCTCCTGCAATTCACCGTGGGCAAGCACCCCCTCTACAATGCTTTCCAGCAGGGTATAGTGCCCACAACAGAACAAATTTGTTGCATCGTGGGCGGCACCACTAGCTGGAAGTGACTCTGAGAGGGGTGGGCGCCCACGATGAATTGCAGGAACTGACGAGGAAGAAGAAAATGTCTATTCCAAGAAAAACCATCAAGGACATAACATCTGAAGATGCTGTTTACGGGACGAAATGCCGCCACTCCTGCTGGGGGAGGGATTGAGGCTCCGGCATTCCCGTCTCCGACGGGATTGTGCTCGCCCTGGCGGGCTGCGCATTCCCATTTCCGCTCGCCGCGGGGGCCCTTTCAAGAGCAACCCGATGTGCTGACGCACATCTTTTTTTATTCCCTCTTCCGCTTATGCAAGCAAGCTTGCAACGCTGCATAGGGAATAAAAAAAACCGGATGACTTTCGTCATCCGGTTGCTCTTGAGGGTGGAAGATGGGATTCGAACCCACGACCTCTGGTGCCACAAACCAGCGCTCTAACCAACTGAGCTACAACCACCATGTTGTTTCCTCAATAGGGTGTTCCCCAAATCGGACTGCAAAGGTACACAAAATTTCTTTCTGTGCAACTTTTTTGTGTAAAAAATTTAAAAGTTGTGGTCTATCGGGAGAAAAACACCTAAAAAACACAACTTCTACGCCAAATTATTAAATATTTACGGAGTGTAAAGTTATAAAAATTTTTCTTCGCAAACATATAGAAGGGTGATATTTTTTTATTAGATTTGTAGACTACTACGAAAAAACCAAAACATTTAAACACTATAAACACTTTAGAATTTTATGGCACGCGAAATTAAATTCTCTCTGTTGTACAGAGACATGTGGCAGTCATCAGGTAAGTATGTACCTATGGTTCACCAGCTTAAGGAGATTGCCCCTGTAATCATTGACATGGGTTGCTTCGACCGCGTTGAGACCAACGGTGGTGCTTTTGAGCAGGTTAACCTTCTTTTTGGTGAGAACCCTAACAAAGCGGTTAGAGAGTGGACAGCTCCTTTCAACAAGGTAGGTATCCAGACACATATGTTGGAGCGCGGTTTGAACGCTCTAAGAATGAATCCGGTTCCTGAGGATGTACGTGAGTTGATGTACAAAGTTAAAGCTAAACAGGGAACCAACATCGCACGTTCTTTCTGCGGTCTTAACGACCATAGAAACCTAAAAGGTTCAGTTATCGGCGCAAAGAAAGGCGGTATGATTTCACAGGTGGCTTTGAGTATCACCTACTCTCCTGTACACACTGTTGAGTACTACATGGATATCGTTGACAAAGTTGTTGAGTACGGCTGCGACGAGATCTGTTTGAAAGATATGGCTGGTATCGGCCGTCCTGCATTCCTAGGCAGACTTACTTCAGAGATCAAGAAGAAATATCCTCATATCGTTGTTCAGTACCACGGCCACTCTGGTCCTGGTTTCTCTGTAGCTTCTATGCTAGAGGTTGCAAGAGCAGGTGCTGACTACATCGATGTAGCTATGGAGCCACTTTCATGGGGTAAAATCCATCCGGATGTAATCACTATCCAGGCAATGATGAAAGATGCAGGTTTCCTTGTTAAAGACATCAACATGGATGCTTATATGGAGGCAAGAAGACTTACCCAGACTTTCATTGACGATTATCTAGGATACTTCATTGAGCCAACCAACTACCAGTGTTCTTCACTTCTTGTAGGTTGTGGTCTTCCTGGCGGTATGATGGGTTCTATGATGGCAGACTTGAAAGGCTTCCACGGCGCTATCAACATGTCACTAAGAAACCAGGGCAAGAAAGAGGTTACTCTTAACGAGCTTGCAGTTATGTTGTTCCAGGAGGTTGAGTATGTATGGCCTCGCCTAGGTTACCCACCACTAGTAACTCCATTCAGCCAGTATGTTAAGAATACTGCCCTTATGAACTTGATGCACACTCTTAAAGGTGAGCCTAGATGGAAGACAATTGACAAGGATACAATGAATATGATCCTTGGTAAGACTGGTAAACTTCCAGGCGAGCTTGCTCCAGAGATTGTACAGATCGTTAAAGAGAAAGGTCTTGAGTTCTACACAGGCAACCCTCAGGATGAGTTCCCTAACGAGCTTCCTAAGTTTGAGCAGATGATGAAGGAAGAGGGTTGGGACCGCGGCCAGGATGATGAGGAATTGTTTGAGTTTGCAATGCACGAGCGTCAGTATAGAGACTATAAGAGCGGTATCGCCAAGAAACGTTTCGAGACCGACCTTGAGGCAGCTAAAGCTAAAGCAGGTGCTCCTATCATCGTTACCCGTCCGGTTGTTGAGATGCCTAAGTTTGACATTGATGCACTTGTTGCCAAATTCCCTAACGCAACACCTATCCAGTCTCCAGTCAAGGGTAAAGTTCTATGGCAGTACGACGTTGCTGACGCATCAAAAGCTCCTAACATCGGAACTGAGTTCAAACAGGACAAACCAATTTGCTATGTTGAGGCATACTTCGGCCCAATGGAGGTTCCAGCTCCTGTTACCGGCCGCATAGTTGCTATCACAGCTAAACAGGGCGACAATGTAGAGAAAGGTGAGATTCTTGGTTTCATCGAGTAACCGTCTTCCCTGCAAATACATAAAAGAGGCGTTCCTTTCGGGACGCCTCTCGTTTTATTGCCCTTATGTAAAATTTGTCGGGAAGAAATACAGACTTTAAAAACTATGTACAAGATAAATATTGTTTTACATGAGCCCGAAATACCGCAAAATACGGGTAATATTGCGCGCACCTGTGCTGCAACGGGCGCTTCAT
>CALCHD010000173.1 GCA_937901105.1 uncultured Bacteroidales bacterium
CCCGAGAACACTGGAAGAAGTTGGTAAAGAGTTTGATGTTACCAGGGAACGTGTGCGTCAGATCGAAGCAAAGGCAATGAGAAAACTTCATGAGGGAGTTACAATCACTTCACAGAACGACAACCGTACAACTTTATATGCACAGTGCTGGTTTGTGGAGCAGAACAACAAATACAGGCTGTACTTCCATACAGGTACCACTTGGGGAATGACAGCAATCTGCTTCTTTGTGCCGGAGATAAAACTGTCGGGAGTAATCCTTTCAAACTGCGAGATGGGTTCAAATCCAAGATATGCAGTTATGTACAAGCTGATTGACCTTGTAATGGGCCTTCCAAGCAAGGACTACAGCCAGGAGTACTTTGATTCATACATGGCATCCAACACCCGCAGCTGGGAGAAGGACCATCCTGGCAAGAAAGAGTACAAGCCTGCCCTTCATCCCGACAAATCTCTTGTTGGAGAGTACTCAAAAGATGAACTGTTCGGCGATGCAAAGATTACCAAGGAGCACGGAGACCTATATATCTCTCTAGGTAAGATGGGTTACAAGAACAAGCTTGTACACATTGACGGCAATACATGGCACTTCCGCAGCGACGGATATGCATTCCCAGTTGAGTTCTCATTTGATGAGGAGGGCAAGAAAGCAACAGGATTTGTTGTGAAGTTCCCTAACGGCGAGGAGAAGAGCATTGGCGGCTGGACAAGAAAAGAGAAAAAATAAAAACACTATAAAGATATGAAGAAACTAATGTTATTGGCGCTGGCTGTACTGTTGTGCAGTGGAGCGTATGCACAGAAAATTGTAGGCCTTTCATCAAAGGCACGTTCAGGTGAGGCATCAGCAAACTCAACCTACGTAAACGCAGTAAGAATGGCTGGCGGTGTTCCGCTTGTTATCCCTATGACCACAGACGACAAGCAGATTGACGCTATCCTTAATGTTATTGATGCCCTAATAATGACCGGAGGCGAGGACCTTGCTCCACTTGAGTACTACGGCGAGGAGCCTCATCCAAATCTTGGCGAGGTTGTCCCTGCAAGGGATGCATTTGATATCAAGCTGATTAAAAAGGCTGTAGAGAAAGGAATTCCAGTATTGGGCATCTGCCGCGGCGTACAGGCTTTGAACGTGGCATTCGGCGGCACTTTGTATCAGGATATCCCTACCCAGCTTCCTACATACAGCATCCAGCACTCACAGGATGCTCCAGGCAGCCTTGGCACACACAGCATTACCATTGACAAAAACTCTGCCTTGTACAAACAGGTAGGCGTTGAGAAAATTGCAGTTAACAGTTTCCACCACCAGGCAGTAAAAGATGTTGCTCCTGGCTTCAAGGCTACAGCATACTCTAAAGACGGCTGCGTTGAGGCAATTGAGAAAATTGACAACCCAAAAGTTTGGGGCGTGCAGTTCCATCCGGAGCACCTTGTAAACGGCAAGGATGCCAAGAATTTTGTTGGTATCTTCAAGGCGTTGCTGCAGTAATAAGATACAGACAACTCTGATCCTGTAAGGATAAAATAAGAATACAGACATTAAAGGTAACTGCTCGAAGTCTCCTCTACTTCGTCACTCCTGCGGAATAACTCGTAACCGTCGAATTATGCAGTCACCTTTAATGTCTGTTATTCTTTTGTGCTTATATGATTGCTGCGATCCATTCTTTTTCAGCTGTTGCGCCAAGAGGTTAAGAGCACTTATGTGCCCCACAGACATTTCAGAGAGTGATGAGTGTGCTTAACCCACATCGCGCGATCAGGGTTAAGCGCAGTAACCCCCACCAGAAGCATCTGGGAAGGGGGTTGCTGTGTCTAACCTCTTGTGCTTTGACCATTCAGTGGTGATTTGTTCCGTGGAGGGAGCAAATGTCTTCCTACACGGATAATGACCATTATAACAACGTCAAAAAGGGCACAAAAAGATGCCCCAGTGTGCCCGTTGGGGTACAGGCGGGTACAAGAAAGGCGGCTCGTGGCCGCCTTTTCGGTTTATTGTCGGGAAGCGAGTTCCTTAACTTTTTCGTTGAAGCCGGAGGCTGCAATCATCTCTTCAATGGTGATGTGCATCCTGTACCTCCAGTAGTGGTTAGGGTTGCCCGGGTCGTTGATCCTTTCGGTTGCGGCATCACCTTTGCGGAGTGAGCCGTCAATTGAGAGCCAGTCCTGCAGCGGAAGGATTGCAAGCATGCTTGGGGCAGCCATGTTGGTGGCAATGGTGGCAGAGCACTCCTGTGGGGTTGCATCGCCGGTGCCGTTGCGCTCTCCAAGCCACATTCTCATTGTAGGGCAGTCGTGGGTGCTGGTTGTACATACGCTCAAGTAAGGGTAGGTGGCAGGGTTGCCCAGTCCTACGCCAAGCTCTTTTGGCATAATCTGCAGCTCCAGTGAGAGAATCTTCAGGTTGTTCATGCATCTGGTAACAGACTCGTTGAGCATTCCAAGGTCCTCGCCGCAGGTGAGCATGTTGGTGGATGCAATCAGCTGCTGCAGCTTTTTCATGGCATTGCTGTACCAGAAGTCGTTGTGCCTCTGGTAGAAGTAGTAGTGGTGCAGATGTCTGTAAGACTCTTGTGCGCTGTGGTTCAGGCGGGTGAATGCCAAGGTCTGTTCGCCGCCAATCAGCGGATGGTATTTACCTTTGCTGTACGGGTCCTCAATAAAGAGTCCCAGCTCTTCCGCATTGCTGAATCCCCACGATGCCAGTTCCTCTTCAGAGAGCGGGTATGCAGGTGAGAAATGTCCCCACATGCCGCTCTTGTACTCTATTGGTGTCTCCCAGATTCTGAAAAATCCCAGGATGTGGTCTATACGGTAGGCGTCAAAGTAGTTTGCAAAGTGGGTGAAGCGGTTTTTCCACCACGTGTAGTTGTCTTTGGCCATCTCGTCCCAGTTGTATGTTGGGAAGCCCCAGTTCTGGCCGTCGGCCGAGAAGAAGTCCGGTGGTGCTCCTGCCTGCTGTGTAAAGTTGAACAGGTGCGGGTATTGCCATGCCTCAACGCTGTCCCTTGAGATTCCAATAGGGATGTCCCCTTTAAGTGCAACCCCTTTGCTGTGGGCATACTCCTTGGCACCGCTCATCTGCAGGTGCAGGTGGTACTGCACAAAAATCCAGAAATGTATCTCGGTATACAGCGGACTCCCTTTTGCAGTCATCTTCCCGATGATATCCCACGAGAACTCCGCATACTCTCCCCACTCCCTGAAGTTTGCAGTGCCGAACTGGTCTCTCAATGCGCAGAAGGTGGCGTATGGGAGCAGCCACTCTTTGTTGTTCTTGGCGAACGAGTAGAACTCGGGCTGTGCAAATGTGTCCTCCTTTTCCTGCTGGTAGAGGGCGCGGAGAAATTTCATTTTTGATTTCCACACCTGTTCGTAATCAAGGAACTCCAGACTGTTGAGCTTGGCGCACTCCTGTGCCATCTGTTTTGCCAGGAAGTTGTCCTTAAGCTCTCCTATAGCCTTGAGGCTGATGTATATAGGGTGCAGCGCCAGGGTGGAGATGCAGTTGTACGGATAAGAGTCTCTCCAGGTAAGGTGTGCTGTGGTGTCGTTTATAGGAAGGAGCTGTATCATTGACATTCCGGTGAGGGATGCCCAGTCTGCCATTTTCTTGAGGTCTGAAAAGTCTCCTATTCCGTGGCTCTCTGTGCTTCTCAATGAGAATACAGGTATGGCCACTCCGCTGAAACGGGGGTTGCCCTGGTTGAAGTCTGCTCCGCAGTACTCTTTTATTACTGTGCTGTGCTTAAGTATTTTAGGCAGAGGAAGCTCCCTGTTGTAGCGGTCCTCCCAAATGTATGATCCGTCGGGATACTTTATAAGGAACTTGAATTCCCAACTTTCCCCCTCCTCTTTGGTAATCTCAAAGCTCCTTTCCCATTTGAGGCACTCCATCCTGCGCAAGGGCTTGGCCTGTGCGGGGTCCCATGCTCCCAATTTGGGTGACGAGCCGCAGATGTGTACCTGGGCCCCTTTGGGAACGTTAGGTACTGCAACCCTTATTATCAGCTCGTTGGTGTGGATATGGGTTTGTGTATATGGCCAGTTGTTGCAGGCAAAGAAAACCTCCGAGAACGGTGCCGAAAGGAACGGCGCATCTACGGAGTTGCCTTGCCACTGGTCGAATGTGGTTATATCCTTGGTTGAGGAGTTGAGGGCTATGGCCCTTCCCTTGCCGGCCTCGTAGTGGATGCCGCTCTCTCCCTTTATGAAGTATCTGTAGGAAATTACCCTCTCCTTTTTAAGGTTGCAGTTTATTTCACCTTCCCATTTGCCTGGGGCGGTGCATACAAGCTTGAGGGCCTTTTTTATATCGTTGCTCCCAAGGGAGTCTGTAGAGCCTGTAACGTAGAGCTCCTCTCCCCAGGAGGTGTTGTATTCTATATTGAATTTGATTGTCATAGTTTAGTTTGTTTGGCTGATGCGCTTTTTCCACATGCTCATGCTTATGAGGGATGCCGCTCCGCAGAGGATCATCACCAGCGCCTGGGCCTCATGTGAAATGGTGGCAAACACAACTCCGGTGGTTTGCGAGATGCCGTATACGCTTGCAAGTGCTAGGCTTACAATAAAGTGGTATGCTCCCAGGCCTCCCTGTACGGGTACAACCCATCCGAATCCTCCAACAATCATAAGGAACAGGGCGTCAGATGCCCCCAAGTGCCCTACCTGCGGGAACGCGTATATGGTTGTAAGGCTGGTAAGCCAGTATGTAAGCCAGATGAGAAGCGTGTAGAGGAGGAACATCCATTTCTCCTGCATCCTGAATGCAGACATTACACCCTCTGCAAGACCTTTGGCAATGCGGAGTATCTTCCCGACAATTGGAAATCTGGAAATGGTGTGCCTGAAGAACCACACTGCAGCAGCAGCAATGAGCAGCAGGCCTCCTGCGATGACAGCGGGCCAGAGCAGTGAGCTCATCTTGCCGAAAAGGGGCCTGGTGATCTCCTCCTGTATGAATGTGCCGAACTCACCCCATTTGAAAACAAGGAGCAGGGCCATCCACAAAAGCAGGCAGGCCATATCAAGGCTGCGCTCTATAACTACCGAGCCCAGGGTGCGTTCAAAGGATATTTTTTTTGTATTGGCGATTACCCCGCAACGTGCCACTTCACCAGCCCTTGGGAATATGAAGTTGGTGATGTAGCCTATGTTTATTCCGTCAAAGGCCTCCCTTACGGTGATATCCTTGTTAATGGAGCGGAGCAGGAGCCTCCAGCGGAGCGCCCTTGCCAGGAATCCGAGGATTCCTATTGCCATTGAGGCAATTATCCATCCCCATCTGCAGCTCTGCAGGCCGTAAATAAAGTCGCTCCATTTGACCCCTTTGAAGGAGAAATGGAGCAATACACCTGCCAGTGCAAGGAAAGCGAGGTACTTTAGCGCCTTGCGCATAAGTTATACCAGTTTGTTGGTTGCAGAATCCGGGAACACAACTTTTGGCTTGAAGGTTGAAGCCTCCTCCGGTGTCATCTGTGCATATGCCATGATGATTACAAGGTCTCCAATTGCAAATCTGCGTGCAGCAGCACCGTTAAGGCAGATTTTGCCGCTTCCTCTCTCGCCTTTGATCACGTATGTGTCTATTCTCTCGCCGTTGTTGATGTTTACAATGGTAACTTTCTCATTTTCATAAAGTCCTGCCGCCTCAACAAGATCTTCGTCAATTGTAATGCTGCCAATGTAGTTAAGGTTGGCCTCGGTTACACTTACGCGGTGGATTTTAGATTTAAGAATTTCAAGTAGCATAGGTTATCTGATTTTAATATTGTCAATTAGTCTAACTGGGCGTGCATAAACTGCGCACCACAACTGCACTTTCTGTGCGTCATTCCAAGATGTTACAGGTTTGAGCATCTCTGCATCTACAAGCTCAATGTACTCTGTCTCAAGCTCAGGGTTTGCGTCAATCTCTTTGGTTACTGTCTCAATTACCTGTGCAGGGGTCATGCTCTGCGAGTACTCTACAGCCTTCTGAAGGCATTTGTAGATGTGAGGTGCAGCCTCTCTCTGTGCAGGGGTAAGCAACGTGTTGCGGGAACTCTTTGCAAGTCCGTCCTCTTCGCGCAGGGTAGGGCACTGTACAATCTCCAAAGGATAGTTCAGAGTCTTTACAAAGTATTTGATGATTGCAACCTGCTGGAAGTCTTTCTCTCCAAAGAATGAGAAGTGAGGTTTTACAATGTCAAAAAGGCGGGTAACTACCTGTGCCACACCGTTGAAGTGGCCTGGTCTGCGTGGACCCTCGCCATAAGTGTCAAGGCCGCCAAGGTCAAACACTCTTTCGTCGGGAGTAGGGTAGATGTCAATTACTCTTGGTGCAAAGGCAATGTCAACGCCGCTTGCCTCAAGAAGTGCGCAGTCTGCCTCAAGTGTTCTTGGGTAGGTTGCAAGATCCTGCGGATTGTTGAACTGTGTAGGGTTTACAAATATGCTTACTATAGTGTGCTTGCATCTCTTTACAGACTCCTCAACCAAGGAGATGTGTCCCTGGTGCAGAGCTCCCATAGTTGGCACAAAGCCAATACTGTCCTGGTGTTCAAGGGCTGCTCTTGCCTGTATGAATTCGTCTAAAGTTTTAGCTACGATCATGTCTAATGTATTTACAACCTGCAAACCTACAAAAAAATATAATATCCACCATAATTTGAGATTAAAATGGGGAAAGTCCTTGGATATGCCGCTTTTTTTTTACATTTGAAACAATAAAAACCTTTTGCTTATGAAGCGTTTTTTCTTGCTCGTTGCATTTCTTGCAATGGTTCCTGCCTTACTCTTTTCGCAGGACGGGAATGTTGATGTTTCCAAGTGGGATGCTGCCATTTTCAGGGGACCGGTTGTGGAGGCGTACCCTCATTATGTAAGGGGTACGGCGTATCTGAATTCAGCAGAGTTCCATAAGGAGAAAGTTATGTACAACAGAAAGCTTTATTACAATGTAAAGCTGAATCTGGATGTGTTCAGGGATATTGTGTGTGTAATGGTTCCCGAGAGCACTATTGAGATGGTGCTAGACAGCCCATTGGTGGAGAGCTTTACCCTA
>CALCHD010000174.1 GCA_937901105.1 uncultured Bacteroidales bacterium
GGATATTTGTTTGAGACCACTTTCAAACGTGAGGTATATTCAGACCTTACCGGTGAGCGCGGATCTTTGATGGGTGCTATCCAGGGATTGTTTGCAGCACAGTATGAGACTTTGAGAGAAAACGGACATACCCCTTCAGAGGCTTTCAATGAGACTGTTGAGGAGCTTTCGCAGAGCCTTATGCCGCTAATTGCTGAGAACGGTATGGACTGGATGTATGCAAACTGCTCTACAACTGCACAGAGAGGTGCCCTTGACTGGTGGAAAAAATTCCGCGATGCCACCAAACCTGTATTCAATGAGCTTTACAACGAGGTGAAATGCGGTAACGAGGCACAGATCTCCATTGACTCAAACAGCAAGCCTGATTATAGGGTAAAACTTGAGGCTGAGCTTAAGGAAATGAGAGAGAGTGAGATGTGGCAGGCAGGCGCAACTGTAAGATCGTTGCGTCCGGAGAACAACTAATTATTTGAAGCTGTAATGGACAATACACAATATTTTCCGCAATTGCACAAAATTTCGCAGGCAAAGATAACGTTGGGGGAGATTCTTGCCCCAACGCCTCTTGCCTCAAATCCGTATCTGAGCGGCAAGTTTGGTGCAGATGTGATGTTGAAGAGGGAGGACTTGCAGATTGTACGTTCCTACAAGATTAGAGGCGCGTACAACAAGATACGCAATCTGTCAGAGCAGCAGCGCCAGGCAGGTGTCGTTTGTGCAAGTGCCGGAAACCATGCCCAGGGAGTAGCATTTTCATGCAATAAGCTTGGAATACAGGGCTATATCTATATGCCAAAAACCACTCCAAAGCAGAAGATTGAGCAGGTGAGGATGTTTGGCAACGGCAATATTGAGATTGTACTTTTCGGAGACAATTTTGATGAGGCAAATGCCCAGGCAAAGCAGTTTGCAGCACAGGAGGGCAAGACATTCATCCCTCCGTTCGATGATCCGCAGATCATTGAAGGCCAGGCAACAATAGGCATGGAAATCCTTCACGACACCAAGGAGACAATAGACTATATCTTCATCCCGATAGGTGGCGGCGGACTTGCTTCAGGACTTGGAGCCTGCATCAGGCAGATGAGTCCGGGAACAAAACTGATTGGAGTGGAGCCGCAGGGAGCAAGTGGAATGAAGGAATCATTCAAGGCAGGAAAGGTTGTAGAGCTTCCAAAAATTGACAATTTTGTAGACGGTGCTGCAGTGAGAAGAGTAGGTGACTATACCTACAACATCTGCAAGGAGGTTCTGGATGACATCATCACTGTTCCTGAAGGGGCTGTATGTTCCACTATCCTTGAGATGTACAACAAATGCGCTATTGTAGTAGAGCCTGCTGGAGCCCTTTCGGTGGCAGCGCTTGATTTCTACAAAGAGAAGATTGCCGGCAAGAATGTTGTTTGTGTAATCAGCGGCAGCAACAATGACATTACCCGCATGGAAGAGATAAGGGAGAGGTCATTGCTTTACAGAGGATTGAAACACTACTTTATTGTCCGTTTCCCTCAGCGTGCCGGAGCATTGAGAAGTTTCATTACAGACGTAGTTGGACCAAAAGACGACATCACACATTTCTCATACACTAAAAAGACAAGCAAGGAGAGGGGACCGGTAGTAATTGGAATTGAGCTTTCGCAGCCGGATGATTTCAATACCCTGGTGGCAAAGATGGAGGAGAACGGATTTGCATATGAGTATCTCAATGACAAACCTCATCTTTTTGAATTCCTTGTTTAACTATAACTTAAAAACACTTACACTATGAGCGCAACTAAAGACTGGACAAATTTGTCCTTTTCATATTCCAAAACCAATACAGTACTTACATGTCTTTATAAAGACGGAAAATGGGGCCCAATCCAGAGCCAGAGTGCAGATACTTTGAACCTTACAGTGTTCTCACCATCATTGCATTACGGAATGTCATGCTTTGAGGGGCTTAAGGCTTTCCGCGGAGCGGACGGTAAAGTTAGGATTTTCCGTCCGGATGAAAACGCAAAAAGATTGCAGAGTTCTGCAGGATTCCTTGGTATCCCTTGTCCTTCAGAGGAGCTCTTCGTTAAAATGTGCAAGCAGGCGGTTCAGGAGAACCTGGATTTCTTGCCTCCTTACGAATTGAGGGCATCCTTGTATATCCGTCCTATACTTATCACTACAATCCCTTCAATCAACCTTGTTCCCCAGCAGGACGGTATCCTCTTTATGGTAATCACCCTCCCTGTAGGTTCATACGCAGGCAAGGTACTTGATCCTATCAAGACCGTTATTGCAAGGGATTATGACCGTGCAGCACCTAACGGAAGCGGTTCGTTCAAGGTTGGCGGAAACTACGCATGTGCTATGTACGCAACCGGCGTTGCTGTAAAACAGGGCTACAAGGATGTATTGTTCCTCAACCCTGAGACCAAGAACATTGACGAGTTCTCATCTGCAAACTTCTTTGGAATTAAAGGGAACAAATATGTTACCCCATGTGCAAAAACAGTTCTCCCTTCCATTACCAACAAATCATTGAGGCAGGTTGCAGAGGATTTGGGTATGGAGGTTGAGCGCAGGGATATCCCGGTAGATGAACTTCCAACATTTGAGGAGGTAGGCCAGTGCGGTACTGCTGTGGTAATTACCCCTGTAAAACTTGTTGAAGACAAGGAGACCCTTGCTGCAGAGAATGTTACCGCTTCATATGCTTACAGTCAGGAGTGTGGCCCTAAGAGCCGCAAGCTCTACGAGACCCTAACCGGAATCCAGTACGGTGAGATTGAGGACAAGCACGGCTGGTGTACAATTCTGTAAAAATGCTTTCATAATAAGAGAGGGCGGCCCGTTTGTGAAGGGTTGCCCTCTTGTCATTTAAGGTGTAAAGGCTATGGGGGAAACTATGTGCAATACCCTATCAGTTGAAAAAGAGGGTGAACTCTGAGCCCTGTTCCGGGGTGGAGCGGGCGGTGATGTTGCCCCCGTGCAGGTGCATGATCTGTTTGCAAAGGCTCAGACCTATGCCGCTGCCGTTTTCCTTGGTGGTGAAAAACGGGATGAATATTTTGTCAAGTACATTGGGGAGTATGCCGGGGCCGTTGTCTGAGACGGTTATGGATACTGTTCCTGTTTCAGATACGGATGATTTTACCTGTATCTGCGGAGAGGGTACTTCTGCACATGCTTCAATGGCGTTTTTTATGAGGTTTATAAGTACTTGTTCTATTTGGTTACGGTCTGCTTTTATGGATATTTGTGGAGCAGGTTGTGCAAAACTGATGTAATCATTGGGGATAAGTTCTTCAATGCTGTTGAACAGTTCTGTCAGGCTTACTTTTTCCTTTACGGGGGCTGGGATTCTGGTTATGCGGCGGTAGTTCTCCACAAATTCCAGGAGCCCCTTGCTCCGTTTGTGGATTACCTGCATTCCCTGCTGCATCCGGCTGTATTCCACCTCTCTGGTGCTCAGCGTTTCTGAGAGGGAGATGATGGGGGTGATGGAGTTCATTATTTCATGTCCCATTACCCTTATGAGTTTTTGCCACGATTCTATTTCGTTGGCTTCCATTGTCCGTTTTTTGTACAGCCTCATGGCCTCCCTCAACTCATCTGTGAGTTCTTCCAGTTGTGCATTCCTGTATTTGCTTCTGAAACTCAGCGCTGTATCTCCGCAGCGGATATTCTGGGAGAGTTGTTTCATAAGGCGCAGCTGTATCATCTGCAGCCTGTAGAGATTGATTCCCAATCCTGCAATGAACAGAGCCAGGAGGATTCCTGTAAACGGCATCTTGTGGCTGAAGGCAAAGAATGCGGCGGCCGAAAGGAGTACGATGGCACAGATGTGCGCGATTACGGTTGTGGAGTATCTTTTCATTGCATTTTCCTATTTGAGTTTCCTGTAGAGTGCATACCTGGTTATTCCAAGCAGTTCGGCTGCCCTGTTCATGTTGCCGTCGCTGAGCTCCATTGCACGGTCAATTGCCTGCTGTTCAAGTTCTTTAAGGTTAAGGTTTGCTGGCTCTTTCCCTTTGCTGCGCTGGGATGGTTTCAGGGCAAGGTCGTCGGGATGAAGGGATAGACCATTGCCAAGAATCACAGCCCTCTCAATAATGTGCTGCAGTTCCCTTACGTTGCCCGGCCAAGTGTATTTGAGCAGATGCTCTTTTGCCTCGCGGGTGATGCGGGGAACCTTTTTCCCGTATTTGTGGGAGTATTTCTCTGTAAAATGCTCTGCCAGGAGGATGATGTCGTTGCCCCTTTCCCTCAGAGGGGGGATGTTGAGTTCAATGGTGTTTATCCTGTAGAAGAGGTCTTCCCTGAATGTGCCGTTCTCTACCATTGCGGGGAGATCTGCATTTGTGGCACAGATTACCCTTACATCTATTTCAATTGGGGATGTCCCGCCCAAGCGGGTTATCCGTTTGGATTCCAGGGCGGTAAGGAGTTTTGCCTGGGCCTGGAGGGGGAGGTTGCCTATCTCATTGAGGAACACTGTCCCCTTGTTGGCAATTTCCATCCTTCCCGGTTTGGCCTTCTTGGCATCTGTAAATGCCCCTTTTTCGTAGCCGAAGAGTTCACTCTCAAAGAGTTGCTCGGGGATGCTTCCAAGGTCTATATGTACAAAAGGCCTGTTGTTGCGGAGCGAATTCCTGTGCAGCAGCTGGGCTATGAGGTCTTTTCCGGTGCCGTTTTCTCCCAACAGGAGCACGTTGGCATCTGTGCTGCCCAATTTTTCTGCAGTGGAGAATATTCTGCAAATGGCTTCCGATTCCCCAATTATCTGGGGTAGGGGAGTTTTTCCGTTTGCCAGCACAGCAACCTGCTCCTCCAGTGTACCTACTTCTTTCCTGCTCCTTCTCAATTTTATTCCCGACGAAAGTGTTGCCAGCAGTTTTTCATTCTCCCAAGGTTTTGTAATGAAATCGGTTGCTCCCGATTTGATGGCCCTCACAGCCTTTTCGGTATCTGAGTATGCTGTCATGAGGATAACCACGGCATCCTTGTCTGTCTTGAGTATTTTTTCCAGCCATTCAAACCCCTCCTGGCCGCTGATGGCATCCTTACGGAAGTTCATGTCGAGGAGGATGATGTCGGGAAGATACTCTTTCATGAAGAAATCTATCTTCTCCGGGGTTTTGGCTACACGAATTTTTTCTGCATATGGCTCCAGAAGCAGATTGAGGGCAAAGAGGACATCCTCGTTGTCGTCAACTACCAGTACCTTTCCTAAATTTTCCATATTTCCCTTTGGTTTCCTTTGTGCAAAGATAATGTATTGTTGCGGTTAAAAATGTGCGTTTGCGCACATAATGTGTTTGTTTGTGCACATTGTTTTATTTTTGCCTGTTTCTGTATCTTGCAGATAATGAGTGGAGTGTACTTTTGGCATGTATTTGGCCTTATGGGTTTGGGTGAATAATTGGCATTTATAGTTAAATTTGAAAATCAAATAATCCATGTTTTTACATTATCTGACATTAGCTTTAAGGAACCTGGCCAAGTACAAGGTACAGAATCTCATTTGCATTCTTGGCCTGGCCGTTGGCGTTTTGTGCTTTACAATATGCCTTTATTGTACACGTTATGTGCTTTCTGTTGATGAGTGCTTTTCAAATAAGGAGAGAATTGCGCATGTCCGTATGGTAAGTAAGGACGACAGGACCAGTTTTGCCAGCACTTGTACCGCAATGGTTGATGAATTGAGGAGCATGAACATTCCTCAGCTCAGGAGTATTGTTCCCATTGCCTACCCAAGGGAGATGACTTTCAATTGTTCCGTGTCTGAGAATCTTGTTTTGCCTTATACTCTGCAGTCAATTGAGACCGATGGGGAGTTTCTGGATGTGTTTACCCCTGAAATTATTGCCGGTACATGGGAGAGTGCTGTAAATATGCAAAATTCCATTGTAATCTCAGAATCTGCAGCAACAAGGATTTTTGGAAGCTCTCCAGATGCTCTTGGAAAGAATCTGGTATTGACCCACAGGATATGGTCTTCTCCAAAATCTACCCCAAAAAACGGTGGCATATCCTATACAGTGGCTGCGGTGATGAGGGATTTTCCCGGAAACAACTCCCTCAGTTTTATGAATTCATTGGATATCCTCAGGCTCAATGATTCAGAAGGTGTAATCAATTATGTAAAACGGAACCCTTCTGCAAAAGAGAACACAACCGGTACAAATACTTATGTGCTTTTGAATGAGGGATTCAGCGGTAAAGACTTAAGGGAATGGTTGCTTAAAAATGACTATTCCTACAAAACGTTAGGGATGGATGCCATTGTTGATGCAACTCCTCTTGGAGTACAAGAATCATTTTATCTTATTGCATTCATTACCGGAGCAATAGGAATATTGATCCTCTCAATTTCATTGTTGAACTTCTTCAATTTCCTTGTCTCTGTATTCTATAACAAGACCAGAGAGTTCTCCCTAAGAAAAGTGTACGGAGGGGAGTTCTGGCATCTGTTCAGGCAACTGTATGTGCAGGCTGCCATAGTTGTGCTTGTTTCTTGCCTTTTAATGCTCTCAATCATAGAGATCATTGGCGGTTCATTGAGCCTTACAATAGATATTATTGAACTGAATTTCCTTGTAAGCAAACGGATTCTGGTTGCTCACGCGCTGCAATATACTGCAATGCTGTTGGTCGTTTGTGCATTGATTTGCCTGGTTGTAACAATAAGACTCTATAAGATATCAGTTTATACAGGTATCAGGAAGAAGGTTGTTTCAAATAAAGTTGTCGGGAGGAACATTATGCTCTGGTGGCAGATATTCATTTGCTGGATATTCCTGGGTCTTGTTGGGGGGCTTTACATGCAGAGCAGAAAGAGTTCGGGAATAATGTTCTCTGAGCTTCCAAAAGATACTAAAAGTTCCATTGTAAGTGTAAACCTCAATTATTCATTTGTAAATGAAGAGTGGAAACGTGTGATGATTGACAAGTTCTCAAAACACTCATCTGTACAGGAGATGCTTCTTACCGACGGATCTTTATGTGAAGGCTTCTCCGGAAATTCCCGTATCTTTTGGGAATGGGATGAGAATGATTATGAGAAATGGTTTGATGT
>CALCHD010000175.1 GCA_937901105.1 uncultured Bacteroidales bacterium
CCGCAAGGAGGAGAAGAAAAGCTCCCCTGTACAGAAATCCGCTGCACACAAACCTGCACAGGCCGGAAAGACTCCGGTGCTTGACAGCTTTGGATTTGACCTTACCAAGGCAGCTATGGAAGACAAGCTGGATCCGGTTGTGGGAAGAGAGAAGGAAATTGAAAGGCTGGCACAGATTCTTGGAAGAAGAAAAAAGAACAACCCTGTTCTTATTGGAGAACCGGGCGTGGGAAAATCAGCCATAGCAGAGGGGCTTGCAATTAGGATTGCCAACAGGAACGTCTCACGGGTTCTGCTAGGCAAAAGGCTGGTATCCTTGGATATAGGCTCAATTGTTGCAGGCACAAAATACCGTGGCCAATTTGAGGAGAGGATGAAGGCTATACTGAACGAACTTGGCAAAAATCCAAATATAATACTCTTCATAGATGAGATGCACACACTTGTTGGAGCGGGCGGATCTGCAGGTTCACTTGATGCTGCAAACATGCTCAAGCCCGCATTGGCCAGAGGAGAAATCCAGTGCATTGGAGCAACTACCCTAGATGAATTCCGCCAGTTCATTGAGAAGGACGGAGCACTTGAAAGAAGATTCCAGAAAGTGATTGTTGAAGCCACAAATTATGATGAGACACTCACAATCCTTGAGAACATTAAGGAGAGATACCAAAGGCACCATAATGTTGTGTATACAGACGAGGCTATCAAATCATGCATATCATTGAGCCAGAGATACATTACTGACAGATGCCTTCCAGACAAGGCCATAGATATCATGGATGAGGCAGGAAGCCGTGTGCACCTGAAAAACATTAAGGTCTCAAAGAAAATACAGACCCTTGAAAAGGCAATTGAAATAGTTGTTGCAGAGAAACAGGACGCTGTAGCCGATTCTGATTTTGAAAGGGCGGCAATGTACCGCGACATTGAAAAGCTCAAGCGTGCAGAGCTGGAAGCAGAACGTGAGAAATGGCAGAAAAAGCAGTCTGCCTCCCCTGCCCGGGTAACAGCAGAGGATGTTGCCCAAGTGGTGAGCATGGCAACCAATATTCCGGTAAGCAAGATTGCACAGAGCGAGGGAAACAAGCTTGCTGCAATGGGCAAGACAATAAAGGAGAAGATAATAGGACAAGATGAAGCTGTAGAGACAGTTACACGGGCAATTCAGCGCAACAGGGCCGGACTTAAAGACCCCAACAAGCCAATTGGAACCTTCCTTTTCCTTGGACCTACAGGTGTGGGCAAGACACAGCTTGCAAAAGTGCTTGCACAGTATATGTTTGATTCTCCCGACAGCATTATCCGCATAGATATGAGCGAATATATGGAGAAACACGCCGTAAGCAGGCTTATCGGCGCCCCTCCAGGCTATATAGGCTACAACGAAGGAGGCCAGTTAAGCGAGCGTGTGCGCCGCAAGCCATATTCAGTAGTGCTTCTTGATGAGATAGAGAAAGCCCATCCCGACATCTTCAACCTGCTGCTGCAGGTACTTGATGAAGGCCGCCTAACCGACAGCAACGGACGCCACATAGACTTCCGCAACACTGTCCTCATACTTACATCAAACATAGGAACCAAAGAACTCAAGGAATTCGGCAAAGGGCTCGGCTACTCAAACGCCACAAAAAGGGATACTGCAACCAACAGCAGGGCAATAATTGAAAAGGCCCTGAAAAAGGCATTCACCCCGGAATTCCTGAACAGGCTTGACGAGCAGATTCTTTTCAACTCCCTAACAAGGGCTGACATTGAAAAGATAATAGAGATAGAGCTCAAAGAACTGTACAACAGGGTTTCACAGGCAGGATACAAACTGAAATTGAGCAAAAAGATAAAAAAATTCGTTGCCGATGCCGGCTATGACCCTCAATATGGAGCCAGACCTCTAAAACGTGCAATCCAGCGCTATATAGAGGACCCTCTTGCAGAGAAGATCATCAGCGGCGAAATCAAGCCCGGAGGAACAGTATCGCTGTAACAAGAAACAGGGTGACCCAAAAGCCCACTTAAAGGAAATATACCCCCGCCAGAACTATCACTATCTGACGGGGGTGTTCATTCATATTAGCGTCTTTTGAGTCATCCTATTTTTATCCACAAATTGCTGCCTTTTCATGGATATTTTGCTCCGCTGGCTAATTTCCTCCACAAATTGATGCATTTTCATGGATGTTTTGCTCCACTGGGTAATTTCCTCCACAAATTGATGCCATTTCATGGATATTTTGCTCCGCTGGCTAATTTCCTCCACAAATTGATGCATTTTCATGGATGTTTTGCTCCACTGGGTAATTTCCTCCACAAATTGATGCCATTTCATGGATATTTTGCTCCGCTGGCTAATTTCCTCCACAAATTGATGCATTTTC
>CALCHD010000176.1 GCA_937901105.1 uncultured Bacteroidales bacterium
ATCACTGCCCTTATACAGAAGCTGATAATACCCGTGCGGAAGCCCCTCAACCGCATTCTCTCCAACCAGCGCAACAAACTGGCGCTTACCTATGGCAAACTCCCCTACAATATTCTTGTCAAGCTCAAGGACTATACCACTGGATGTGATCTTAAGATGCAGCTCATCCCTATGCGCATTGAGGTTCAGCTCAACTCCATCATATTTCACTCCATTGTAAACCAGTGAACCCATACTGAAAGTCTCCGTATAGGCATACGGAGTTCCCTGATATTTGAACTGGTACTTGACAGCTTCGGGACCTCTGAAAATGGCAGCATTGAGTCCTGCCGCCTGCAGATAATCATACTTTTCCTGGGAATACAGGAAACCGCTGTGGGCCAGAAACAGCCCACAAAGAAGAACGGGAAAAAGTTTTTTCATCAATAAGCGATTTTATCCTTCAAAGATAGGAATAAATCACTTATTGGATACCATTACCTCCCTATATATTGATTTTCCGTCAGAATCCACACCCTCAACAACAACCAGGAACTCACCCTTGTATTTTGGAAGCGGGCAAGAGAGCTCAAAAGCCTCTCCGGCCCCAATCTCCACTATAGGGTTCCAGTACAGGGTGCTGTTATAGTTGGGATACCTTGAATTGCCTGAGATTCCATCACCAAGGAAAGCCAGCGGATACTGCACTCCCCTATGTGGAATTATAGAGAATTTTCCGCCCATCTGAAGGCCGCCCATATCCCCCTTGTAGGTATTGAACTTCACAACCCCGTCAAAGACAAAATGGTTCAGCACTATCTGCCTTGGATACACCTGAATCTCCTTAATGAGCAGCGGATCCATATTTATTATACGATTATGGTCCCTCACCGGAACACCGTCAAGCAAGGCCAGCGCCTGCCCTTTAGCAGCCCAGGAGAAATCATTCCCGTCTGTGTTCACCACCTTGAATCCCCACACTCCATCCATTGTCCTTATCCTCAAATATGTAACATACTCCCTCACCACATCCTCAACGGTTGGGAATCTGGTATAGTCATCCAGGTTATATTTCAACGGAAGGGCTGCCCCAAGGTAAGATGCCGTACGCATAGGCATGAGGTTGAGCAGTGAATCAGCTGCAAATCTACGGCTTATCTGCATTCTCATCCCCCTTGCATCAAGGGCCTTTCTCATCTGAGGGGATATCTTCAGTACCGGAATCTCTTCCACCTTGTGAGTATACAAGTCCTCAACAACCTCAACCTTATACCTCATATTACCTGCATCCCCCTCCTTCATTCTGGCTGCAACCGCCACATTATCCACCACCTCAATCATCAAATCCTTGTCTCCCGACATATTGCTGGTGTAATATGTCACCCTTCCCAAAGAATCAAGCCTTCCCACATAAAGGTCATCCTCATTTCCCTTTGCAGACATATACACATACACACCTTTCCACCACTCCTTGCTCCACTGCTCGGGCTTGACCTCAAGTGTTATCACCTCGCCTGCAAACTCAACAGTGCCGGTAACGTCAAAATCCCCTTTCCTCTCCAGCAGCCTGCAACTGGCCGTTCCTGGAACCCTTGAGGCTCTCTCCATCTCATCGTAATGAAACACCGATACATTCAGGCTTGCCGCCCCTTTGCCCTTATTTGAAATCCTTACAGGAATCACACCCTGCCTGGAGTCTGCCTCAGCACTGATCTCAACTTCTCCATATCCTGCAACCGGTACCTGAGCCGCTTGAGGCAAATTCTCCACAACCTCAACCCCCTTGCCTACCTTTTCTGCTGTTATGGTATTGTACACAGCTACAATCTTCCCATTGAATGCCCCCTTGGAATCACCACCGTATTTTCTGGTATAGGCCACAATGGAGTAGTTGCCGGTAGCAAAATCAAACGGCACCTGCAGCCTTCCGCACCCCCTGCCATCTATTAGCGGAAGCTTGATTGTCTCTTCAATCCCCACTGAAGAATGGAACTCAAGATATGCCACACTGCTCAAGCTTGAGTATCTGCCCGTACTGTCATCAATGCAGTATACAGAACACCACATATCTTCTCCGGCAAGATAAGCGTTCTTGTCTGTTGAAACATATACACGCTCCTGCCCCTGCGCCGCCATTCCGACAAGCAGGGACAGCGCCATAACTATAAAGCAAAACTTTCTCTTCACCATAACATCAAATTCTATCTTGGCCAAAAATCAGGTTTTTCATAACAGCGGCTTACATCAAAACAGTCCTTTGATCCCCAATAAGCCCTATCAAAATCTATCACATAATCTCCATCTTCCAATTTTCTCAAGTAATCATACGGCCTCATCTCCCTTTTGTCATAAGTTGTTCTCCAGTACTTCTTCTCTACAGTCTCCATTTCCAGACACTTCCTCCAGTTGAAAAGTTCAAGCTTCTGCCCATCCAGAAAAATTCTCTTTTCACCGCGAGTACACACATTCACATACCCTATAACAACCTCATCCGGGAATGTTTCTGAAAAGACATTTCCAACTATCTCACTAGGATATGGAGAATACAGGCCTCCCATCTCCTCAGAGTTTGACTTCAAGGCCTTGTAATAGTCATACCCTTCCTTGTCCAGAGGTGTCTGGAACAGAGTTATGCTATATAGCCTGTTTACCCTCCTCTGCTGCTTGTACAGGGTTGTTACTATCTTGTCCTTTACAACATTCTCACTCATGTTTCTGGTATCCTCAAGCAGTATCTTCTGAGAGGCAAACTTGTCAAAGCACTTGTATAATGAATCCTTATATGGTTGTGACAATGTAGTCAGATCATATCGGTCGGGATATAAAATCACATTAGGCATTAACGGAGGCCTGTTTTCCCACCACTCCTCATACTCTATCCTGCAGAAGCGGGCGCCATCATTGTCTCCCCTGCTTGTAAGCATTACATTTATATATGATGTATCAGGAGCAAAAACAAAATCAAATGACTCTACCTGGGGCGCCTTAAGCACCTTCTTGAATTTGGAGCGGTATTCACCTCTGTCGGGATAAGAGACACATAGCCTGTACTCCCCGTCCACCGGAAGGTCTCTGGTATCTACAGTATAACTTATCCTCAAAAGTCTCCTATCAAAGTAATTTTCGAATCCCCATACGTAAGTTGTATCCTTTCCCGGCCACACCTCACCTTCTGCGCTCTCCACCCAAACCTGGCATAAAGGCTCACGCAAAACGTAATCTTCCGCTTTTGTTGAAGCAGACCTTGTCGTTTCCATTTTAGAAGTGGCACTGACTCTCACCTCCGAAATTCCTCCGGCAATAATATCCCCCTCAATAACAATCAGGCTCTTCTCCAGATGCGGAAAATCCTTGCCCACACCATAATCATATACGCATCCGGCAGCCAGAGCGGCTGCAAAAGCCAAAACCAATAATTTTAACATTCTCATAATCTTACCTCCTTAAAACCTGAAGTTGAAGTTCATGTAAGGTATAGGGGCTGCAAATACACTCAACTTGTAGCCGTGCACATCAGTTGCACTTCCCTCATAATATATTGAATAGGCATTCTTCCTGCCGGTTGCATTATACACACCTACAGTAAAAGAAAAATGGGTGAATGCCTTAAGCCTGTGGGTAGGTTCAATGTTCAATGCAATATCTGTTCTGCCATTTTCGTGAGGATATTTCTCTTGAAGAGGTTGCTGAAATCGTAGCTAACGCAAAGGCTGCTATTGATGAGCTTAAAAATAATGCTACAGACTTAAAAATAATTCGTGAAACGGTTCCTGGAGTTAAAGACTTACCTGTTACAGCAAAAATCCTAATAGAAGAGGAAAATTGTGATATTGTCATGG
>CALCHD010000177.1 GCA_937901105.1 uncultured Bacteroidales bacterium
AGCATCTATCTCGGTTTCAACATAATTGTTAATGTATACCGAAAATACGCTGACAATGATTATTCCCGTAAGCGCGATTATAAGCAGCAAGGTGATCAGCAGATTTGCAAATATCTGAAAAAACTTTCCGACACCGCGAATGCCAACCTTGCCCGCCGTTTTCAGCTCTTCTCCCCAATTTATTTTTTTATTTGCCATATTTTATATCTCCTATTTTGTAATGTCAATTCCTTCTTCGTGGATATTAAAGAAAACAGGATTTGCAAAAGGTATGAGTTTAGGACTACTTGTTATGGCAATAGGTTCAATACTCTTTATTCCTGCTGCACAAGGTAGAGATTATATGATGTTTTTAGTAGGTTTATTCATTCAAGGTACAGGACTTGCTCTTTTGCAAACAGCAGTTAATCCATACGTTACCATACTTGGACCGATAGAATCAGCAGCAACAAGAATGTCTATTATGGGATTATTCAACAAAATAGCTGGAATGATAGGTATTTTGCTAATCAGTAGTGTTTTATTCTCAGGCATGGACGAAATAACCTCAAATATTGCAAATTTAACAGGAGCAGAAAAAGAAGCACAATTAGACCTTTTAGCAATGAGAATCAAAACTCCTTACATAGTTATTACGACTTTGTTGTGTTTATTGGCGTTAATGGTTATGTTAGCAAAACTTCCTGAAGTTAAAAACGAAGATGAATCAACAGAAGAGAAGTCTCAAAAATCTATTTTCAAGATTCCTTACCTTTGGTTAGGCGTATTCACATTATTTTTATACGTTGGAGTTGAAGTAATCGCTATCGATACTTTGGGATTGTATGCAGAAACACAAGGAATCTCTAAAACAATTGCACCAAAGTTAGGAACATTTAGCCTTATTGCACTTACAATAGGTTATATCTTAGGAATAGTCCTTGTACCTAAACATATCAATCAATCAAAAGCACTCGCACTATCTGCTATCTTAGGATTTGTATTTGCGACCTTTGCAATAATTACACAAGGAATGACCTCCATCATATTTATTATTCTTTTAAGTTTTGCTCATGCAATGATGTGGCCTGCAATTTGGCCATTATCTATTGACAAACTTGGTTCTCACACAGCGTTAGCTTCGGCTTTGTTGATTATGGCTATTGCTGGTGGAGCTGTTTTACCATTGTTATATGGTAGTTTTGTAGATTTATTAGGAGGAGATAGACAATTCCCATACATAATGATGCTTCCTTGTTATGCAATGATATTTTATTTTGCAATTTGGGGACATAAAGTTGGTAAAAACAAGTAATAATTCTTAAAAATGAAGGGAAACAAAAATAATAAGACGTATTGTATTTTTTGTGGAAGAAGTGAAGATCAAGTTTTAATGATTAACTCTGAACTTGGTTTGCAAGGAGTTTGCATAGACTGTGCTGCGGCTCTAAATAACATAGCAAGAGAACAACAAAGCAAGAAAAGCAAAAAAGAAGTTGAAGCATACCAAATAAAAACTCCTGCCGAAATCAAAGCATATCTTGATCAATACGTAATAGGTCAAGACGAAGCAAAACGCGTTCTTTCAGTCGCTGTTTACAATCACTATAAAAGATTAAAATACTACCATTCCAAAGATGTAAAAGACGAAGTTGAAATAGAAAAATCTAACATTATAATGGTAGGACAAACAGGAACAGGAAAAACTTTACTTGCTCGCACAATTGCACGCTTATTAGATGTTCCTTTTTGTATTGCAGACGCAACCGTTCTTACAGAAGCAGGCTACGTAGGCGAAGATGTTGAAAATGTTATCCTTAAGCTCCTTCAGGCAGCAGATTTTGATGTGAGTCTGGCAGAGCGTGGCATTATTTACATTGATGAGATGGATAAGATTGCTGCAGAGGTTCTCGACGATTCATTCCGTACTGCACTGTCGGGAGAATCAAAAGAGTACAGGGAGAGTTCTTCCAGCCTTATGTTTGCATTTATGCTGGCAATTGTCCTTATCTATCTGATTCTGGCTGCACAGTTTGAGAGCTTCAAGGATCCGCTGATCATCATGCTTACGGTGCCTCTTGCAATTGCAGGTGCCCTTGTGTTCATGTATTTTGGCGGAGTTACAATGAATATCTTCAGCCAGATTGGTATCATCATGCTCATTGGCCTGGTGGCAAAGAACGGTATCCTTATTGTGGAGTTTGCCAACCAGAAGCAGCAGGCGGGAATTGAGAAGATCCAGGCTATAAAGGAGGCTTCAATGCAGCGTCTCCGCCCAATTCTCATGACTAGTGTCTCTACAATCCTGGGCTTGCTTCCGCTTGCATTTGCTGCGGGTGAGGGTGCTAACCAGCGTATTGCGATGGGTGTGACTGTAGTGGGAGGAATGCTTGTTTCCACAATCCTTTCTATGTATGTGGTTCCGGCAATCTACATCTACATCTCTACAGACCTGTCCAAAAAGTACAGTGCAAACAAATAACGGTTAAGTGATGAAAAGAGTGATATTATATATTTCATGCATGCTTTTGGCTGGGGCGGCTTCCGCTTCAGCCCAGAGTGCTTCAGCTGTTAATGATTCATACTCCGGTAAAGGGGAGGCTCCCGGATATGGGACTTCAGCTGTCGGGAATAAGGTGTATACCCTGCAGGAGTGCCTTATGGAAGGGTTGGAGAACAATTATTCCCTTAAGATTGAGAAGAATTCGCAGCGCATTTCAGACAACAATGCAACTTTGGGGAATGCCGGCTTCCTCCCTGCGGTTTCTGCTTCCGGCAAATATTCCGGTTCTGCGCAGGACAATGAGACCAAGGTAAGAGATACCCGCGAGATTGTTGAGGAGAACAATATGCTTACACAGACAATGAATGCGGGGGTTACCCTTAACTGGACTATTTTCCAGGGCTTCAATGTAACTACCACTTACAAGAAACTGAAGGAGCTTCAGCAGCAGGGGGAGCTTGAGACACGCATGGCAGTTGAGAACCTGGTTGCAGACATTACAGCCGAGTACTACAACTATATCCAGCAGAGCATCAGGCTAAAGAACCTCAAATATGCGGTTGGACTTTCACGCGAGAGGCTCCGTATTGTAGAGCAGAGATACAGGATTGGTAACTTTTCCGGTTTGGACTACCAGCAGGCAAAGGTTGACTTCAATTCAGACAGCTCTGCCTTCATGAGGCAGCAGGAGGCGTTGCAGAGTTCTGCTATAAGTTTGAACAGGTTGCTTTCAAGGTCTGAACTCAATGTGCCTATGGCAGTTGCCGACACCTCAATCAATGTGATTGTGAGCCTTTCAAGCGATGAACTGATGAAATCAATGATGGCAAACAACACATCATTGCTGAATGCAAAGATAAACAGCAGCATTGCCCAGCTAAACTACAGGATAAGCGCATCTCAGGCATACCCTTACCTTAAGATGAATGCAGGCTACAGCTATTCCATGAGCAAGTACAACAAGGGAAACAACATTCATAGGGGAAGCCTTGGCCCTGATTTCGGACTTACCCTTGGAATGAACATCTTTGATGGGGGAAATCTTCGCCGTGAGAGGAAGAATGCCAGGATAAATATTGAGAATGCACAGCTTCAGTTGAGTGATGTTGAACAGAGTGTAAAATCTGATTTCTACGATATCTGGCAGGCATACCAGAGCAACCTGCAGATCCTTTCACTGGAGAAGGAGAATCTTGTTACAGCACGGTTGAACCATGAGATTGCTATGGAGAGATACATGCTTGGCAATTTGTCGGGAATAGAGATGAGGGAGGCGCAGAAGAGCCTGCTTGATGCCGAGGAGAGGCTGCTCTCTGCCAGCTACAATACCAAGCTTTGCGAGATCTCACTGATGCTCATCAGCGGCAGAGTGCAGGAGTATCTGCAGTAGGAGCTTTAATTTAGCGGCACGTTGGCGTGCCGCTTTTTTTTTGCATGGCGAGGTGTGTTTTTCAGCGGAGGCATTTTCTCCCGGAATTGTGGCGCTTTACGGGACATTTTCCTTTTGTGGGATGTTTTCTCCCGGTTTTATGGCTAAATTAAGGATGTTTTGTTGCTGCCGATGAGTTTTCTCCCGGAATTGTAGCGCTTGCCAGGACATTTCCGTTCTGCGTAGGCGTTTTATCCCGGTTTTGCGGCCCAATCGTGGATGTTTTGTTCCTGCCGGTGTATTTTCTCTCGTAATTGTGGTGTCTTGGGTTGGTATTGTCACGGATTTGGGTGATTTTGTGACAATGCAGGCGCTTTTGGTGGTGATTGTCACGGATTAACACAAAACTGTGACAATGCAGGGTGTTTTTGCCTGAATTGTCACAGAATAAGTGTTTTTTGTGACAGAGTAGTGCCTTGGATGTGGCGCACGGCCTCGCCGCCTAGTTGTATTTCTGGAATTTGTAGCCCAGACGTTTTAGCTGCAGGGCAGCGCCTATTTTGTACATTACTTTCATTGTGCGGGCAAGCATGTAGAATGCCTTCTCTGAACCGGGTTCAAAGTCCTCCTTCATTATCATTGCAATTGCCTTTTCGGCACATGTGATGGTTACGTCCCTTATCTGTACCTCTTCTGGTGAGCCTAGAGGGAAACCGAGAATGTTTACCATGATGTTGTCATCCATATCATCCCATCCTTCAACGCCGTAGAATTTCTCGTATGGGTTGTTCTGGTTTGCCAGCCAGTCCACATCCCACCACTGTGCAACCGCCATTCCCATAAATGCGGGCCATGCAATTGATGCGTTGGGGTAGTCATTTACCTGTTCAATGGCATCTGCCATATAAGGGGTTGCGTAGTCGTTCCATTTTTCGGTAATATCCTCGCTCTCTGCAAGAACAGGATCCAATGCCTCCATGCTGTTGCATAGCTTGAGCAGTTCCAGTTGCAGGCGCTCTTCAAAACTATTGTAATATTCAAGATCGTTCATGCTAAAAATCATTTATTTTGTGGGGATGTCATATCTCCGGCACTAATAATAAATCTATTGCGTGGATAAAGATACACCTTTTTGCGTATATTTGTATAAACGCAGAAATATAACGGTGAAATTAACAGCTATGAAAAAGAGATTTACGCTTTTGGCGCTTTTGGCATTGGTTTCATTCAGTGCATTTGCCCAGAATGATTCACTTACATTTGTGAATGCAAATTGGAATGTGAAGAAGATTGCCAAAGGAATTACTCTTAAGGAGTTTCATTTTACAGGAGATTCAAAGATTTTTGAATCCAACCAATATGTTTCAATCATTGAGATTGACACCAAAAAGGCAAAAGGCCGTTTTGCCCTTGCCAGTAATAAGGGATACATTACTCCAACCAGCAAGTTTGCAAAAGACAGCGGTGCAGTTGTGGCAATGAACGGTTCTTTCTACAATATGAGCAAACCTTACAACAGTGTGTGCTATTTTAAGAAACACGGCATTGAGGAGTACATTTTCAATGAGAAGATGTTGCAGAGAGACAACGGTGCAGTAGGAATTTCGGCAAAAGGGAAGCTTGCAATCTATGCGGCTGATGCAAATGAGCCGGGTGCAATTTCACAGGATCAGACATGGCCATCAAAACTGGATGTTGTTTCAGTTGTATCCAGCGGTCCAATCCTTATCGTAGACGGCAAGAATGCACGCCTTAATGAGAATTCATTCAACCGCAACCGTCATCCAAGAAGTGCGGTAGGTACAGCCGGCAAGAAAGTCTGGCTGGTGGCAGTTGACGGAAGAAATGCAGAGAATGCACAGGGGGTAAGCCTATGGGAGTTCACCAAAATCATGCGCTGGATTGGTGCGGAGGATGCCCTCAATATGGACGGTGGCGGATCAACCACCCTTTATGCAGAGGGAGAGAACGGCAGCGGTATTGTAAACCACCCATCAGACAACAAGAAGTTTGACAGGGAGGGGGAGAGGCTTATTGTGAATGCTTTGCTGTTTATCAAGAAGTAATCACAACTGAAACATAACGGACCGGGTCAGATAATTCTGATCCGGTTTTTTGTGTCGGTTTTTTATATCTTTGCATTCATGAATTTCAATTGGTTTATAGCACAGAGGATTGGCAACAAGGCGGATGCTACGGGAAGGTTAAGCAAGATGGGAACTGCGATTTCGGTGGTTTCTGTGGCGGTGAGCATTGCGGTGATTGTGGCTGTGAGTGCTGTGGCGGACGGGTTCCGTAGAGAGCTGGCCGGGAAGGTGAGGAACTTTTCGGGGGATGTTGTGCTTGCTGCGCCGGGAAATGATATCCTTAATGTGGCAAAGCCGATTGAGGTGCCGCTCTCTTATATGCAGAAGATTGAGGAACTGCCGTTTGTTGAGCGAGTGAGCGGAGTTGCTTACAGGCAGGGTGTTGTCAAGGGGGAAGAAGAGATTTCCGGCCTGATGCTAAAGGGGGTTGATTCACTGTATAATATGGAGCCGTACAGGAGTTCCCTTTTGCAGGGTACTCTTCCAAAGCTGTCGGGCAAGGCTCCGTCCAATGAAGTAATTGTTTCAAAGAGCCTTGCTGATGCGTTGCAGCTGAAGGCTGGAGACAAGATTACATCATATTTCCCGGACCAGCAGCTCAAGGTGAGAAGATTTGAGGTTGCAGGTGTTTTTGATACCGGGTTTGAGGAGTTTGACAAGTATCTTGCCGTTGGGGATCTCCGTCAGGTTGTGAGGCTGAACGGATGGAGCAGCCAGCTGTCGGGATACGAAATATTTTTGAAAAATGATGTGGCAGAGGTTACTCCGGAGCAGGAGGATGCCATTGCTGAAGTGATTTACAGGAATTCCCTTACAGAGGATCCGGAGGTGGCGGCAACTGTGCTTAAGGATAAGTACTATTTTTTGTTCGACTGGCTTAATCTGTTGGATCTTAATGTGGTGATTGTCCTTTCTCTGATGATTGCGGTTGCAGGGTTCAATATGATTTCAAGCCTGCTTATAATGCTGTTTGAGAGGATTTCACAGATAGGACTTCTTAAGGCTCTTGGAATGACCAGCAGGGCGGTTGCAAAGGTGTTTGTGGCCAAGGCGGCATCAGTTGTCCTTAAAGGTATGTTGTGGGGAAATGCGCTCGCGCTGGCGTTCTGTTTTGTACAGGGGAGGTATCATATCCTTACACTTAATCCGCGAGACTATTTTGTTCCGTGGGTACCTGTTTCCCTCGAAATTTCTTCGGTGATTGTAACCAACCTTGTCTCTTTTGTGGCAATTATGGCCATTATGATGTTGCCATGCCTGTTCATATCAAAGGTTGATCCTGCCTCTACAATGAGGGTGAAATAGCTATTT
>CALCHD010000178.1 GCA_937901105.1 uncultured Bacteroidales bacterium
ATACTACCTCTACTGCATTGGTGTCTATTCCGGCTGAGAGCACAAACTATACAATTGCAAAAGATACACATACCTCCGACCATATTCTTGTAAAAGTAGATTCTGAGACTGCTTATATTGCCATCGACTTTGTAAAAACTTATTCTGACTTTGCTTATGAAATTTTTACAGCGCTTCAACCTTAAAGGACTACTCCGGCAATACCGGGCCGAAGGTCTTTCCATGCGCAGACGACTGGCGACCTACCTCATGTCGGCCCTTATCATGATCTTGTCGCTTGTTCTCCTGTTGTTTAACTTCTTCGGCATCATAAACCCCGCCGACCATCAGATCAAAGAAGTTGTGACCGCCCAGTCATCCAGCTATACCGGAAGCCTTGAGCGGGATTATGATAAAATTGCCGCTTACACCATCTCTTTTGCCGAACAAATAGAAGAATCCCTTCAAAACCACCTGTCAGAAAACGGCATCGTTTTCAGTGATCTTGAAAACAATGCAAATGCCATCAATTCTTTGCAATGTGCGCTGTATAACACCGTATACCTGAATATGCAGGTAGCTCCGGCCAGCGGTGCATTCTATATTCTGAACACCACCGTAAACAGTGCCTCCGAAACACCCCTTTTCAACGGAATCTATTTAAAATATGTGAATCTTTCCTCGGAAAATACTGTCAACAATGAATTCGCTTTATACCGCGGCTCCTACACCACCGGAAAAGAAAACAACATAACCTTCCACAGTGGCTGGAATAACGAAAACCGAACGGATTTCTTCGAAGATTGCGAAACAGTATTTAGCTCCGGTGTGCACTATGCCCTCAGCTCTGTGGTGGAAATCCCGGAAACCTGGGAAAACGCAAGATATATTTATGTGCCGCTGCGGGATCGGCAGGATAAGATCATCGGCGTTTGCGGTTTTGAGATCAACGACCTTCTGTTCCAACTGTCCCATAAAACAGAAGATCCCCGGTGGGGACAACTGGTCTGCGGACTCATTGATCAGCATCAAGGCATCTATTGCGGACAGTTTAATTCCAATCGCTATCAAATCGATATGAACAACAACTTCCAGATCATCTCAAAAACGGACTATACACGGTTTGACTTTGGCACGGAAAGCTGCGTGGGTACTACCGGAGAAATCTTTTTAGGTAATGATACATTCACGGTTGCGGTGATGATGCCACAGGCTCAGTACGATAAATTTATCCGGGTTGGACAGCTGCGCAATGCCATGATCTTTATGATACTGGGTGTCTTGACGCTGGTATCCTGCGTGATCATGAGCCATAGATATGTTTCGCCTATCGTGAAGCGGATCGAGCAGGTGAAAGCAAAGGAAATTGGCAGCGACCCCTCCAACATCCGGGAGATCGATGACCTGTTTGCCTTTTTGGCGGCACGGGATGTAGCCTATGAAACGCGGCTGGAAGAATTGGAGCAAGAGAAACAAACCGCCGAAGCCAACGCAGCCCAGACCCAGAAAGATTACCAAACGGCTCTGCGACAGTTGGATTTGGTGCAAGGAGAACTGGAGCAGCTTACCGCTGCCCAACACCGGGAGATTGTTTTAGAGGAATACGAATTCTTCCTCTGCAATTTGGGTACATTAACCGCTACGGAATACAAAGTCTACGAACTGTACATAGCTGGTAAGAACGCGAAACAGATTGCGCAGCTCCTTGGGATTTCCGAAAACACACTGAAATACCACAACAAAAACATATACGGCAAGCTCGGTGTTTCCTCCAGAAAACAACTTCTACGTTTTGCGGCATTAAAACAGCAGCAGGATAAGAAAGGGGATTCGAACACATGACACTTGAAGCACGACTCAACAAAATAATTGATGAACAAAAGCTATCGAAGCGCGAATTTGCCAAGCGTGTCGGTATGTCGGAAAATTACCTTTATATCCTGACAAGCAATAGCCGCCCGGGCACCAAGCAGAACAAAACTATCTCCCCTATGCTTGCTAAGCTCATCGGTATGGAGTTTGGATATGTCGGGAACAATGGATTTAGGGACATACTGGAGGAACTCTTCAAGAGGAAATTCTTCAATCTGGGCAAGGAGGCTCTCTGTGTATAGGGAGTCGGCGCTGTAGGCAACCTTTCCGTTCAGGTGCAGAGGTATGCCTGCCATGGTAATCTTGAGGTCCTTGAAGGTTACTGCACTCTCCCTTCTTCCGCCCAGCTGAATGTCACCTGAAATGTCCATAGGGAGGTTCTCGGTAAGGGAGCTTCGGGATACCCTCACATTGGTGCGGGTTCTGGCCTCTACTGCAAGGAGTCCTTTTCCCTTGCTGACAATGTTGAGGGTGTCTACAGAAAAGCGCATGCTGGCACGCCCTTTCCCTGGCCCGGAAACGGTATCTGAAATAATCCCCTCAAAATATTTCTGTGCGCCGCTCTGGCTCACTGCCATGTTCAGACGTGAAAAGTTTCCTTTCCTTACCCTTATCTTCTCAATTTCATCTGTAAAATTTCCCTCAAGGCTGATGGTATTCATACGCAGCGAGGCCATAAGGCCATCCTCCCTGCTGTCATATACAAATCGCCCTCCGCCTGTTATGGAGATGTTCCTTACATTGATATGCATAGGTGCTGTATCCGGAAGAGTGTCTGCTGCTACTGCCGCAGTTGTATCTGCACTCTCCACCATGATGTCCCAGTTGGCGCATCCGGTAGGGGATACATAGGCATAGACATTTGGGCTGTCCATAATGATGCCCTTTATGTCAACCCTTCCCCGCAGCATCTTTAGAGGGTTCATAAGTATGGTAAACTTATTGAACATTATCAGTGTATCTGCTTTAGGCGGAGTGCGTTTATATTCTGCAGAATCTTTCAGATGGGTTGCAGATACGATGCTGCCATTGGCCAGGTCCACTCCCACATTTGGGAAATGAGAGAACGCCGTAAACCCAATTTTCTCCACTTTCAGTTCTGCATTGAGCATCTGTGCCGAGTACTTGGTAACCATACGGGCCACATATGCATCACTGATGAAAAACTCCAGCGCCAAAAGTGCCAAAATAACTATAGTAAATATGCCGGCAACTGCAATGCCCAGAAATTTGAGAATCTTTCCTGCTTTCATAATTCTAAATATGCGTACTGTACAAAATTAGTTAAAATGGTGGGTTGATGAAAACAATTGTTGTAAGTATTATAGCAGTTTTTGCAGCGTATGAACCGAAACAGCGATAGCGGTATATATTGGTATACAGGTGGTTATCGGTTGTATTGGCGAGACAGAGGGGGATGCTGCATTTTTGGTGATTAGAATGTGGTATATTTGATTAGGAAATTTTAGAGAGGACATGGAGCAAATATATATTGATACACTAAAAGCTGTTATGGTTTATAAATATGAACTGGATGCAGCTGTGTTGGAACTGGAACGGGTCTCGCATAACAATACGATATTGTGTTGTGTGATTGCTGCTCTTATAGTTATGGCAGTTGTGGGTGCATACTATATAGGAAGGAGGCATAACCGAAAACTGAATGCTGAAAAATTTGCAAATAAACTGTTGAGCCGTCAGGCCGAGAACCTGCCAAAATTTGCAAATGAAGTGAATAAGATATCGGGAAAAAGCATAAAACTGTCGGGAGTATTGTATGATGAGTTACAGGAAGCCATTACAAGGATGAAGAACAATAGCAAAAGTGGAATAGTGGAGGTTGTCAATGATGCGGAATTTATGAAGATGTATCCTTTTATTAAGGGACTTGACTTTCTCACTCCACAGGAGAAATTGGTGCTGATACTTACAGAAGAGAACTATACTTTATCAGAAGTGGCATTGTATACAGGTTCAACAGAAGCCTCAATAAGATCTATGAAATCCAGAATCAGAGGCAAACTGATGCAGTCAGAAAGCATTGGCGTTAACTATAATAAGTTGAAAATTTTTAAAAAGAATCAGATATGAATAAGATTGCTTTGTTTTTAGCTGCAATTTTAGCTGTGGGTTCGTGTGGTAAAGTCTTTGCTCAACAAAAGACTGTGTCAATGGAAATGGTAGATGAAAAGCCAAGGTTTCAGGATGGCGATGATAATGCTTTTATAAGTTGGGTTTATAAGGAACTGAAATATCCAGACCAGGCGATATCTGAAAAATTGGCTGGTAAAGTGACCATAAAGTTTGTGATTTCAAAAAATGGAGATGTACGGGATGTAAAGATATTGGACGGGGTACATCCGGCACTTGATGCAGAGGCTATGAGAGTAATTTCTATGAGTCCTAAATGGTCTCCCGGAAAGGTAAAGGGGATGCCAGTAGATGTTGCATACGTATTACCTGTAATATTCAACGACCAGAATAAATCAGTTACATCAGCTGATATGGACGTAATTCCCGCAATGTTTTATTCACCATATAAAAAAGCTGGTACAAATTATTCTTCATCGGTGGAGTTTACTAAATGGATATTTATGAATATTGAATATCCGAAGGAAGCTAAAGAAAAAAGTATCATGGGACAGGCAATAGTAGCATTTGATATTTTGGAGTCTGGCGAGGTAGTAAACGTAAGAATAGTAAAGAGTGCGCATCCTTTGTTGGACGAGGAACTTGTAAGAGTGGTGAAAACATCTCCAAGATGGAAGGCTGCAACTCAAAATGGTCAGCCAGTAAGGACTACGTGCACATTGCCATTCAGATTTTTGCTCAGATAGGGGGTTCTTAAATAAAAGAGATATAAGGTTATGCGTGGATTAGCTCAATTACTGAAAATAATATTGACTATGCAAATATTCACAAGTGCGTGTACTGTACAGAATAGTGATGTGGCAGAGAGAGTCATCCGATTTGACAATTCAAAGGTGTATCCTTCATTAAATTTAAAGCTTTCAGACTTGGCGGATGTGTCATATGTGCCATTGGGAGGGGAGGAACAAATAAACTTCCTTACACCAACTTTTAGACTTGCACAGCAGTGCTATATAGATTCTAATTATATAGTTGTTCCGGACGCTACTCCGTATAGGGATATAGTTTCAAAATCTGATGATAATATATATTTCTTCAATCATTCGGGAGAATTTGTAAAAAGTTTTGGGATTGGACCTAAAAGAGCATGGGACGGAAACTCATATAATCATGTGAAAGTGATTTCACCTGGGAAGATAGCGGTTTGCTTATCTATAGGAGAAGGCCCACTTGTTATATGTGATTATAATGGCAATCTGTTAAAAAGAGACACTCTTATAGATGGACATAATAAAATGTCTGTAATGAATGGAAAACTGGTTCTTTATGATGGATTGTATAAATTTTTAAATGGATTTGATTATTATAGGGGAAGAGCACTGGATGTGTATGATGTTGATACAGGTGTATTTATTGATTTTGAAGATTTGACTGATGTTGGGATGCCTGGAATAAAACAATTTGATCCAATTAAAAAAGAGTGGTGGCTATATAGTACAGCTTCAAGGACTTATATATCCAATTGCAGGACAAATTTCGTATATGCTTTGGATACCAGCTTAAATATTGTTCCTGCATTTGAATATGTTCATCAAGGGAGTAAATTCCCTGATGAGTATCTTATAGTAGTACCGTTGATTGAAACTGATGAGTATATATTGTTTTGTAATGCAATGGATTATGAATCTCAGGTGAAACAAAGGTATAAACATGGTAACTGGATATTTATAAAATCTGAACAGAAGATTTATCAGTTGTCTGACCTTGGATATCTGGTAGATGTGATGGATGATGGAAGGAGGCATTTAATGGAGGAGGCTTTTGGATCATTGGTGAATGATAAAGTGTTTTTTCATACGTTTTGCAAGACTCAAAACAGCGATATTTTGGTTATACCGGTAGATGTTGAAATAGCCAAGAATTATATGGATAAGCTGCCGGATAATATAAGAGAGCAGATTCAGAGTAAGCAGCTGGGAGATAATCCTCTTCTAGTGGTTATGAAATTTGGAAAATCAATAGGTGAAATTTATAAATTTAAAAATTAAGGGATATGAAAAAAATGGTAATTTCAGTGTGTGTGCTATGTATAACTGCAGTTGCGGCTGTATTGTATGTTAGTGAGGCTAAGGCTAATAGTCCGTTGTGCTTCCCAAAAGGTTGTAAGTTTTCAGATAAAGTGTGCTATTATACTAGAGTGACTGAAGGCGGTGATGTTAAATGTTTATATGAAAGTATGGATTTTTCATATGTAGATGGAGATAACCCTCATGTTCCAGAAATTTAGGAGTATCTTAAGAAATGGCTAGAATAAAGTTTTTTGTTGTTATATCAATAGCCTTACTGATTTCTTGTAAGGATACTAATATAGATGTGGTTAACGGGGTTATTGTATTTGACAATTCAAAGGAGTATCCTGCATTAAATCTGAATCTTTCAGATTTGGCAGAGGTCTCGTATGTCCTATTGGGCGGAGATGAGCGAGTGAATTTCCTTTCTTTAACCTACGAGCTTGGCAAGCAGTGTTATGTAGATTCAAATTATATTATTGTACCTGATGCTACACCGTATAGGGATGTTGTGTCAAAGTGTGATGATAATATCTATTTCTTCAGCCATTCGGGTGAATTTATTAAGAGTTTTGGCGTAGGCCCTAAAAAAGTTTGGGATGCGTATTCGTATAAAAATGTAATAGTTCTGTTTCCTGGGAAAATAGGTGTATACAATGCTTTTGGCGAGGGGCCTTTGGTTATATGTGATTATACTGGCAGAATTTTTAAGACTGATTCATTGGCTAAAAGATACACTGCTTCTTCAGTAATGAACAACCGGTTAATCCTTTATGACGGGATATATAAATTCTTGAAAGGTCCTGATTATTACCTGAATAAGTGGAAACCCCGTTGTCTCCATATGCCTGTGTTGACTTATAACTTTCCGTTAAAAGAACAGAATCAAGGAAAAAGCTTGCATCAAATTCTAAAGTATTTAGTAAAGATTTATATTCACCGTATTTAACATTTGCTTCTGAAATGAGTCGAAGCATTTCTTTATCTATTTTATATTCTATGGGCATCTGTTTTGCTTTATATGGTTCCATATATCTTCTTTCTCCCCTCATTTTTTCATTTATAGTAATATAATATCACTTTCCAACAAAAAAATCACTGTTTTTTCAAAAAACAGTGATTTTCATTGATTTCTCGACTCATTTTTCACTTTACATCCAGTTCTTTGTGCCAAATACTTGGATGTTCATATTTTACTACTCTTTCTCCCCTTCATTTGCTTCTTCCATTTCAAGCTG
>CALCHD010000179.1 GCA_937901105.1 uncultured Bacteroidales bacterium
CATCACTACGCAGTAATAATTCATTGAGCAGGTGGACTTGACCGCTTGCTGGATGATAAGAGGAAGACCCCATGTTGTCTTGTGGCAGCATGGGATTTGCTTTGGGAGATCCCCGGTCGGGGCTGTGGATGACTGGAGAGTAGCTTTATTTATATTTCCGCTTCCAAGATATTAATAAAAAATACAGCTCCCAGCGGGGAACTGTATTTTTTATATTAACGTATAAGTTGCAATTATGCTGGCAAAGCCAAGAAAGCTGCAGCAAATGCCAAGATAGCGTAAAGCTCTGGGAATACTGCAAGGATCAAAGTTTTTCCAAATACGTCGTTACCGTTAGCCATCTCGTTGATACCGTTAGCTACCATTGAAGACTGTTTCAAAGCAGAGTAGAAACCTACAATACCAAGAGCGCAACCAGCTGCAAGAATAGCAAGAGCAGCGTTGATAGAAAGAGTCTCCATTACTTTAAGTTTGTTAAGCATTAGGAAGAATGCTGCAAAACCGTAAAGGCCCTGGGTAGCAGGAAGAGCACAAAGGATCATTGCAGAACCGAACATATCTGGGTTCTTTTTAAGTGCGCCAATAGTAGCGTTACCACCAATTGTTACTCCAAAAGTTGAACCGATACATGCTACAGCCAACATAATGCCCATACCAACATAGGCCAAGAAGAAAGGTAATTGTTCCATAATATTAAAATTTTTAAATTGTTATAAATCTTGTTGTTTTCTTCCCGACAGTTCATCGGGATTAATGTTATTTCTTTTTTAAAGGGTTGTAAGCCCTTCCACCACCCTCAAATCCAGCGTTCTTGTAGAACTCGATGAAGGTAAGTCGCAATGGATGCACAAATGCACCAAGGCTGGAAAGAAGCATTACAAATGTGTGTCCTATGATGAGCATGATTACCATAAGCAGCCATCCTACGTATGGAACCTCTCCAAGGGTCATTGAGATTGAGTTGATTACAAATCCCAAGATACCACCCGAGGTTGCAAGACCGAACAGACGGATGTATGACAATACGTCACCAAATACACTGGTTGAATCATATAGGGTAAAGGTACCTTTTACAATTCTTACAATTGGGTTCTTTGCATCTGATCCGCAAAGCACAATAAGTGCAAGTGCTGCAAACCCAATGTAGTTTACCCATGCTGGGTAGCTGAATCCAGCCTCTGATGATGCGTATGCCAGTGTAGCCCAAGCTATTGACAGACCCCATCCAAGAGCGTTCAAAGCCACTCTGTAGTTCTTCTTTGTAAAGTTGTAGATACTCTGGATAAATCTTGCAACCACTATCTGGAAAATACCGAACAGGATTGCAAACCAGAACATCTGCATATCGTTGAAGAAGAACTCAGTTATGTTCTGAGGTAGCGGTACTAGCTCATAAAGTTTTGCTCCAAACACTGTTCCGCTCAATGCAGGCATAATAACTGTACCTAGTCCAAGCCATGCTATAAGTTTACCGTAGTTTGCAAAAGCTTTAACTTTAAAGTTCACAAACAGGCCGGCAAGGATAAGGATAAGTCCGTAGCCCATATCGCCCAAACAGAATCCAAAGAAGAGCATGTAGAACGGAGCATAGAACATTGTAAGGTCAAGCTCTCCGTATTTTGGAAGCATGTACAGCTCTCCAATTGGCTCGTACAATTTTGCAAAGAAATTGTTCTTGAGCTTGATAGGAGGGTTGTCCTCTTCTTTTGCATCTTCTTTCAGGTAATATACATTGTTCTCCTCTAGGAATGCAGTTACCTGCTGGTCAATCTCTGTTGGGGCAAATGCCTCAAAAATTACAATTGTATTGTCGGCTTTCTTTACTGATGCACCGTTGGCAAGATAAAGGTCTAGGTTGTTGAACAACTCCTCTTTTTGCGCATTAAGGTCATCTATGCAATTGGTAAGTAAAAGAAGCTCCTTGCTTGTATTCTCTGACAATGCTTCGCTCTCTTTCAGCTGTGCCTCCAGTATATTGGCAGAAACTGAAGGGAATGAGCATGGTACAAGAGGCAATGAAGGCTTCTCACCATTATCCATAATTGCAACAAAATAAATTTTGCCATTGTATTCATTAAGGATGTGGATAGGGCAGAGGCTTTCCCACTCCTTGTCGTATTTCTGTGCAGATACGCAATAGAAATACGGAACAAGGGAAAGCTCTTCAAGGGCCCTGAAGTTGTCGGGAGTAAAAATACCCCAAGGAAGTGCATCTGCATATTCTGCTTTAAGTGCAGAAATTTTTCCTTTAAGCAGGTCTCTTTGTGCCGTCATATTGGTGTAGTGGGCAAGAAGATCCTGGCATGAAGGTTTGTCTGCAGGTATTTCCTGTTTAGCCTTAACAGCCTCATCCTTAATTCGGTTCAGTGCACTGGCAGCTGCGTTGTATTTTGCAATCTCCTCAAATTTTTCCATTGAGTATGTGTCAATTGCACGCTTCTGCCTGGTTACGTCTACAACACCAATCTCCTGGAGTTTCTGCAGAAAATCCTCCACCTCCTTGTGGAATACCACAAAAGAGTATTTTGTCATTTTCTTAATCATTGTTCTCCTCCTCCTCTTCAATTAAGTGTCGGGTTTTTACTATCTTTTGAGATGCCTTTGAAAGATTTTCCTCATCTTCCATGTATCTCTTGATTTTCCTGATTGCCTCCTGATATCCTGGAATCTGCACCTTCTCATAAAGGTTTACCTTCTGGGTGGTCTTCTTTCGGGTAAAGTCGAGAATCCTCATTTTTTCCCGATAGATTTCAGATTCAATTCCTATCTGAGCAAGCTGCTGCAGGATGTCCACACCGTCTGAATACCATAGAGGCCTTTTGAAAATATCAAATTCATTCACCTCATATATTACATCAACTAGTGCAGGTGTCTTTACTCCGGCAATCTTCTCTGTCTTGAGGATTACATCCTTCACAGATATAAGGCCAGGGGTAAATTCATTCCACAATGCTGCCAGATATTCGTAGGCTTTAAGCGAGGCATCAAGCTTTTCCATAAGATCATCACTCACAGCTTTGGCACGCTTAACCTCAAGCCTCAAGGCGCTCTCCTTGTTCTTTAGGGTAGGGAGGGCGTTCTTCCTTATCTTGAGCTGCTTGTTAAGCTCATTAAGTGATGTCTTGTTATATTGGAATTTGATTGCCATACTTTAGTTGCCTTTCCAGTATTTGTCAACAAGGTTCTGTTTGATACCTAGCTCTTCCGGCTTGAAATATTTGCCGAACAAGTCCCAGGCTGTATCAAGCATCTGGTCAATTTTAATGTTTACATCAATTGCAAGAAGCTTGGTTGAGTACTCTTTTGCATAGTCGAGACAGCGCAAGTCGTAGTCACTCAAGTCAAAACCGTTCTCCAATTTAGTTTTTGCATTGGCAGCATCTGCAAACAGACGCACACCTGTATTCATAACCTGACCGTGGTCTTCTCGTGTCTGTTTTCCAATTACAAGCTGTTTCAGACGTGAAAGTGAACGGAACGGGTCAATGATTACTTTTCCTGTATCAGTATCGGTTCTCAAGAATAGCTGTCCCTCTGTAATGTAACCGGTATTGTCTGGAATTGCGTGGGTAATGTCACCGTCATT
>CALCHD010000180.1 GCA_937901105.1 uncultured Bacteroidales bacterium
GTTCCAGACCAAGCGGCTGGCCGGACGGATTAGATTATTAATATAATTCAAGAATGATTAAGATGGAAAGAATATATAGAGTGCTGGCACTGGCGTTGTGTGCCGTATCATTGGCGTTTGCCGCGAATGCCCAGGAGAGGGTCTATGTCTCAACAGACAAGGAGTGCTATCTGGCAGGGGAGAACATGTGGATCTCAGTCTATTGCCTGGATGATGCTGCAGGCGGGGATTCGCAGTTGAGCAAGGGGGCCTATCTTGAGTTTTATAATAAGGAGGGGCTGGTATCGCAGATAAAGCTTCCGCTGAAAGAGGGCAGAGGCTGCGGACGGCTGCAGATACCACTGTCATTCGCAACCGGCAACTACTCTATTGCTGCCTATACCCAAAAATATGGCGGAGCATCAAAAGGGGAGTTCAATGGAAAGATTGTAACTGTCTTCAATACATTGTCGAGCCAAAGGGTTAAGGATGGTGTTGAGGTTGTTCCCGATGATGAGCCATTGATGGGTGACGGATCTTTAAAAGGGCGCTGCAACTGGTTGAGCGTAGATGTTCAGACAGGCAAGGCGGACGGAGAGTCTGTTCCTGTGGAGATTAAGAACCTTTCAGATAAGGGTGCATCTGTAAGTGTCTCCATTTATCATATAGATCCTCTTGGTGAAATGGTGGGGGCTTACGGCTATGACAGGACCACGCTTCTGGAGCGCAAGGGTGATTTTGAATTGTCCCCTGAAGTTGACTATGCAGGAGAGGTGATAAAAGTGCGTATTTCGTCGGGAAGCAAGAAGTCTGACATGAAGGATGTGACAGTGTATATGTCAGCTATGGGAAATACTGATGATATTTATATAAACACTGCAGATGAGAAGGGTGAGGCAGTCTACTATACTTCCAATATCTATGGAACAAGGGATCTTGTGTTTGAGGTGGAGGGTGACACATCCAGCATGTACAATGTGGAGATTCTCCAGCAGAAGGCGCACCACAGGGTTGCCGGCATTCCTGTATTGAAGATATCTCCAAAAATGAAGGAGGCTCTGCAGAGCAGGGGTATGGACATGCAGATTGCAAAGAGGTTTGAGGCTGATACAATCTTCAATCTTATGCCAAGAAGGGAGAACTCGTTCATTGGAACAGTTGAACCGAGGGTCTACAGGCTGGATGACTATACCAGATTCCCTGTTATGGAAGAGGTGGTAAGGGAGTTTGTGAAGGACTTGAGGATAAGGAAAGAGGGGGATGAGACAGTGATGAGGCTGCTGTGGAGAACAAAGGCAAGGGCGCTTGTGCTGCTTGACGGTGTTCCTGTAACAGACCACTCTTTGGTTGTAGGGCTTGATCCGCACCTGGTTAAGGAGATTGTACTTTATTCGCGCAGATATGTTCTCAACAACAGAGTCTATGATGGAGTGGTGAAGTTCAATACCTATAAAGGTGATATGGGTGGAGTGAAGCTCGCCCGCAATGTGAGCGTGGTAAACCATAGGGGTGTGCAGTATCCGCTTGCCTTCTTGGGAGACCAGCTGGCAGATATGCCAAACTACCCTAATTTCAACAATACAATATACTGGAATCCTGTAGTGGAGATAGAGAAGGGGGGGGCAGTATCGTTCAAGTGCATGAAGCCCCAGTATAAGGGGAGGTTCAGGATGGTGATTGAAGGCCTTGATTCAAATGGAGAGGAGGAATATCTCTCTACATTCTTCACTATTGAATAGAAATATATGAAACCGGTCCTGGGAATAGGCAACGCTCTGGTGGATATTGTGTATTCCAGTGAAGCTCCTGCTGTGCTCAAGAGTGCAGGGATAGAGCTTGGGGTGCCCAACCATGTGTCACCGCAGGTGTTCAGTGCGGCACTGGAACTGGCCAGCGGGCTTCCTTGCACTACAGTCCCCGGAGGGGGTGCGGCAAATACAGTTGCAGCAGCCTCGCTGTTGGGTATGAAGTGTGCCTTTATGGGTAAGACAGGACAGGATGCAAATGGGGAGCTCTTTGCAGAAGAGCTCCGCAAGTACAATGTTGTGGACCTCCTTTTCAAGGGGAGTCTCCCTACAGGGTGTACAATGGCCTTCCCTTCAGGAACCCAGGGGGCTGTGGGCACTTTTATAGTCTCGATAGGTGCTGCCGGCACATTCTCCGGCAATGAAGTCTCCAGGGAGCTTTTCAAAGGGTATGGCTATCTGCATATGGAGGGATTTCTCCTCAATTCTGCAGATGTGGCCGAGACTGTGCTGGATATGGCACGGGATGAGGGGATGACCATATCATTTGATCTGGGAAGCAAAGGGCTGGTTGCCAGGTATAGGGAACGGGTGGAAAGGATAGTTGAGCAGTATGCGGATATTGTATTTGCCAATGAGCATGAGGCACTGGAGTTTACGGGGCTGGAGCCGGAAGAGGCCGCTATGGATATTGCAGGGAGGCTTGCCGGCAGAGGCGGCATAGCCGTTGTAAAATGTGGCGCTGGCGGTTCTGTTGTGGCACAAGGAGACAGCCACTGGCGGATAGGAGCGGTTGAGGTTGAGGTGGCTGATGCCATTGGTGCCGGAGATGCATATGCTGCGGGGTTCCTGTATGCCCACTCTTTGGGTATGGAACTGCAGGAGTGCGGAAAAAAAGCGGCAGCTGTTGCTGCCGCCGCTGTATCTGTAAAAGGCCCTAAAATTGACAGGGATCAGCTGTTGAAGATCTCTGCCAGGAACTTTCCGGTGTAGGAAGATTCGCATTCGGACACCTGTTCAGGTGTCCCCTCTGTAAGGATGCGTCCACCTCCCTGACCCCCTTCCGGACCCATATCAATAAGCCAGTCAACGCTCTTGAGCACATCAAGGTTGTGTTCAATTACAACAACGGTATTTCCTTGCTCTACAATCTGCTGAAGTACCCCAAGCAAAATCTTTATATCCTCAAAATGAAGTCCTGTGGTTGGCTCGTCCAATATATAGATGCTGTTGCCGGTGGCTTTCTTTGAGAGTTCCGTAGCAAGCTTTACCCTCTGGCTCTCTCCGCCGCTTAATGTGGTTGACGGCTGTCCAAGGGTTATGTAGCCCAGGCCTACATCATTAAGGGCCTTTATCTTCTGTGCGATTGACGGTACAGGCTCAAAGAATTCCATTGCTTGTGCAATTGTCATCTCAAGCACATCGTTGATGCTTTTTCCCTTGTATTTTACAGCAAGGGTATCCTGGTTATAGCGTTTGCCGTTGCACTCCTTGCAATGCACATATACGCTTGGAAGGAAGTTCATCTCAATGGTCTCCACTCCGGCACCTTTGCAGGTTTCACATCTTCCCCCTTTTACGTTGAATGAGAAGCGTCCTGCCTTGAATCCTCTGATTTTTGCATCAGGTGTGCTCTCAAAAAGCTTCCTTATATCTCCAAATACGTTGGTGTAGGTTGCAGGGTTGCTGCGCGGGGTGCGTCCTATGGGGCTCTGGTCTACAACTATGAGCTTGTCTATGTTCTCTATTCCCACAATCTCCTTGTAAGGGAGAGGTGTTGCAAGGGAACGGTAGAAATGCTTGCTCAAGATTGGCATCAGGGTCTCATTTATCAGTGAGGACTTTCCGCTGCCGCTCACTCCGCTTATTCCAACAAGGCATCCCAAAGGGAGCTTCAGGTCTACACCCTTCAGGTTGTTTCCTGTTGCCCCTTTCAGTTCCAGGAACTTTCCGTTGCCTGTCCGTCGGGAAGAAGGGATCTCTATTTTCCTGATTCCTCTCAAATAGTCTGCTGTGTAGCTTCTCAATTTCTTGAGCTGTGCCGGTGACATCTTGTAGATATCTTCAGGTGCTCCGCTGTAAAGGAGCTCCCCTCCCAATGCTCCGGCTCCAGGGCCAAGGTCTATAAGGTGGTCGCTCTCGCGGATCATCTCCTCGTCGTGCTCCACTACCATTACAGAGTTACCCTCATCCCTCAATCTCTTAAGGGAGTTGATGAGCTTGCGGTTGGCTCTCTGGTGCAGGCCTATGCTTGGCTCGTCCAGAATGTAGAGTACGTTTACCAGCTTGCTGCCAATCTGGGTTGCAAGCCTTATGCGCTGGCTCTCTCCGCCGCTCAAGCTGCGGGTTGCACGGTCCAGTGAAAGGTAATTGAGGCCTACCTGCTGAAGGAATCCTATCCTGTCTGTAAGCTCCTTTATTATGTCCTGCGCTATCAGGTTCTGCTTGCTGTTCAGTTTTCCAGGAAGTGCCGCCACCCATGCTGCAAGTTCATCTATATCCATGGCGCTTACCTGGGTGATGTCCTTCTCGTCTATCTTAAAGTGGTGGACATCCTTGTTCAGGCGTGTTCCCTTGCACTCCGGGCAGGTCATCTCCTCAATGAAGCGCTCCTTCTTCTCGTTGAGCTCTTCAGAGCTGTTCTGCTCAAGCTTGGATACTACACCTGCAAACGGTGCAAGCTGGGTGCCGTCTGCAAGGTTTACCTTAAAGAGCTCGTCTGTGCCGTAGATTATCATGTCAAGCACCTCCTGCGGCAGGTTCTTTACAGGCTCGTTGAGGGAGAACTCGTGGGTCTTGGCCATGCTCTCCAGTATTCTGAACCAGCTGTTGTCCTTGTATGATCCAAGAGGCTCAAACGCTCCCTGAAGAATGCTTTTTGAAGGGTTTGGGATAATCTTCTCCATATCTATCCTGGAGATGAATCCAAGTCCCTTGCATTTAGGACATGCACCTTGAGGGGAGTTGAAGGAGAATGTATGTGGGGCTGGCTCCGGGAATGAGATTCCGCTCTGCGGGCACATGAGGTGCTTGCTGAAGAATCTCAACGGAACAGAATCCACATCGTCCTGGCTTTGAAGCTCCAGCAAGGCAAGTGTCCCCTTGCCCTGTTCCAGGGCCTGCTCAACGGAGTTGGCAATCCTCTTGTAGTCTTCATGTGAAGGGACAAGCTTGTCAATCACCAGCTCTATGAAGTGTGTCTTGTAACGGTCCAGCGGCTGCACATCTGCCAGGAAGTGCATCTGTCCGTCTATGCGTATCTGCTGGTATCCTTTCTTTACAAGGCTCTCCAGCAGCTCTTTGTAATGTCCTTTTCTGCCCACTACCAGCGGCGAGAGCACTATGCATTTCTTCCCTGCGTATGAATCCAGGATAAGGGATACAATCTGCTCATTGGTGTATTTTACCATTGGAAGCCCTGTGGCAGGGGAGTATGCTGTTGATGCCCTGGCATACAGCAGGCGGAGAAAGTCATATATCTCCGTAATTGTTCCCACGGTAGAGCGGGGATTCTTGGAGGTAGTCTTCTGGTCAATGGAAATGGCCGGAGACAGGCCGTCGATGGAATCCACATCCGGCTTTTCCAATATGCCCATGAAGTGCTTGGCATATGTGGACAGCGTGTCCATGTAGCGCCTCTGGCCCTCTGCGTAGATTGTATCAAACGCAAGGGATGACTTGCCGCTTCCGCTCAACCCTGTAACTGTAACCAGACTGTTGCGCGGGATGCTCACGTTAACACCCTTAAGGTTGTGCTCTTTAGCTCCTGTAACCTCTATCTTTTCCATTGCCGTGTAAAAATTCCTAGTCTCTGCTTACCGGTACAAGCACCTGGTAAGTCTTGTTAAGTTTGTTTGTAAGCTTGTTTGAGCGGATCCACTCGTTGCACATCTTAATCATCTTGAAGCTGGTGTTGTGCTTCCTTGCAAAATCGCTCCAGTTCTCAATAGGGCCCTTCACCTCAACCACCTTGCACTCTATTGGCTTGTACTTATCCTCCTCTGCAATATTGAAGCCATACTCCTTGGGACTGTTCATGATTGTCTTGAATGCAATGGCCCTGTATACATATCTGGCAGTCTCAAGAGGGAGCTGCATGTCATAGTAGTCCTTGATTGACTGATAGCCTATGCGGCTGTCGATGTTTGCCATTCCCACGTTGTACGAAGCTGCGGCAAGTGTCCATGTGCCGTATTTTGCGTAGCCTTTCTTAAAGTATTTGCAGGCTGCACGGGTAGCCTTTTCCCAGTTGTACCTCTCATCAACCTCCGACCCCACTTCCAGGCCGTAGTCCTTTGCCGTTCCGCTCAAGAACTGCCAGTACCCTTTTGCACCCGCAGGGGAAGAGGCCGGCTGCAGCGAGCTCTCCGCTACACACAGGTAAAAGAAATCCTCCGGAACACCCTCCTCCTTTAGAATCTTGCGTATCATCCCTTCATATCTTCCCGACAGCTGTATGATATATGAGAGGCTTCCGTGCCAGTAGCTGATGATGAGCATCTCCCTCTGGAGGCTCTCTCTCACATCGAAATGCTCAAGAGGAACCCTCTCTCCCGCAAAATCGGCCTCTGCAGGGATTTTGGGGATTACGACATTCTGTACAGGCTGTTCCTGCCGCTGTCCCTCTCCACTACCCCAGAATGAGGATAAAAAACCGCTGTCCTGGCAATGCCCGTAAATGCATACAAGCGCTGCCAGCATTGTCAATGCCACTTTCTTCATCTTCCTACTCGTATCTTAAGAATGGGTTGGTATTCAGTTCGTGGCCTATAGATGTCTCCGGACCGTGTCCTGGGAATACCCTGCTCATAGGGTCTGCAATCTTGCATACCTTGTTAAGCAGGCTCTCCATAAGTGCATCATAGTCTCCGCCAGGAAGGTCTGTGCGGCCTATGCTGCCCTGGAACAGCGAGTCGCCAGTGATGATGAATTTGTCGGGAGCAGAATAGAAGCATACTCCTCCTCTGGTATGGCCTGGGGTGTGCAGCACCTCAAGTGATGAGTTGCCGAATGCTACATTCTCACCCTCTACAAGCTCCACAAGGTTGTTTACAGGAGGCTGCGGGATGGTGTATCCGAACATCTGGCAGTATTGCTGTGCCCTCTCAAGCTGGCCTAGGTCCTCTTTGTGGATATAAGTAGGGATGCCCCATTTCTGTGAAACGAATGCATTGCCCATAACGTGGTCGAAATGGCCGTGGGTATTCAGAAGCTTTACAGGCTTAAGGCCGTTCTCCTCAATGAACTTTACAAGCCTTGCCTCCTCATTGCCGTTCTGCATTCCCGGGTCTATAATCACACACTCCTTGCTCTCGTCGTACAATACGTAGCAGCATTCGCGCAAGTCGTTAAAATAAAATGTCTTTATCTGTATCATGTCTCCTTTAGTTTTGCGTGAAATACAAAAATACTGATTTGTGAGCAATTTTTTGTAATTTTGTTCCACTTAAAGCAGAGATAAGATGCATATAGCTGTTGCCGGAAATATAGGAAGTGGAAAGACAACCCTTACCAGGCTGCTCTCCCAGCATTACGGGTGGGAGCCAAAGTATGAGGATGTGGATGTAAATCCATATCTTTCAGATTTTTACAATGATATGCAAAGGTGGTCTTTCAATTTGCAGATATATTTCCTCAACAAGAGGATGGAGGGCATTGTGGATATACAGAACTCCAGCAGGAATGTGATCCAGGACAGGACTATCTATGAAGATGCCCGCATTTTTGCCTCCAACCTGCATTCTATGGGGCTTCTCTCTACAAGGGACTTTGAGAACTACAGGTCGCTCTTTGAGCTGATGATCTCCCTTGTCAAGCCCCCTGATCTCCTTATTTATCTGAAGTCTTCAATACCAACCCTCATCTATCAGATCAACAAGAGGGGAAGGGAGTATGAGTCTGGCATAAGGACAGACTATCTTGAAGGGCTGAACAAACGTTATGATGAGTGGTTTGCCAACTATGAGGATGGAAAAAAGCTCGTCATCAATGTTGACGAGCTTAAGTTTGAAGACAATCCCCAGGATCTGCAGGCTGTCATAGAGCTTATAAACAAGGAGTGCGGCCTCTAGTATTTAAGGGAGCTTCCCCCTATGAACTCCCTCATTACTGATGTAGGAGGCACTGCCGCGTGTTCTGCCGGAGTCATCTCTACTATGTAAGAGAGGAACTTGAGCAGCCTCAAGCTCTCTGCATATGCAGGGGATGTAGGCTGTATTCTTCTCAACAGCGGCTCTGCATAGTGCTTGAGCAGCGGAAGCTCATAGATCAGAGAAGAGTTGAACATTGCATCGGCATTCTCCTGGTAAGGGAAAATGTTCTTGTATTCCCCTTTGTGTACACTTGCCCATCGCATGATGGTCTGTTCCGCACTAGTTCCCCTGAAGCTGTTGTCCCTTACCATTCTGCGCAGCATCCTGTTGTCTGTTGTAGAGATGGAGTTGTTTTCATCTATAGAGAGCGAGGTAAGGGCGGACGCATGTATCTTGAACTTCCTCTTGTTGTCAATTGCAGATGTGAGGGTAGGGTTCAGAGCATGGATTCCCTCCATAATAAGGATATCGTTCGGCTTCATGGATGTCTTCTTGCCGGTGAAGTATTTTCTTCCCTCTGCAAAGTTGAATACAGGAATGTCCACCTCTTCTCCGTCCATCAGCTGGTTGAGCTGTGTGTTGAGCAGTTCAAGGTCCATAGCCTCCACGCACTCAAAATCATACTCTCCGTTCTCGTCTTTTGGAGTCTGCTCCCTGTCTACAAAGTAGTTGTCCATTGCAAGGACAACAGGGTTTAGGCCAAGCACTTTAAGGTGCAGGGCAATGCGCATTGAGGTT
>CALCHD010000181.1 GCA_937901105.1 uncultured Bacteroidales bacterium
CCGTTAATTTTCAGCTCCTGTGAACCGCAAAACAGCTTTTCCAGATTGGTTGAAGGGGTGTTCAGGAGTGCGTGCAGCAGCTGTGACTCTTCCGGGCCAAGCATCTGTGTGCCGTAAACATATCCGGCCGGGGCAAAGGTAAACTTTGCGGTTGCCATGTCAAATATTGGGGTTGCGCTGCTGTAGTTGTCCATTGGCATAAAGCCGAGCATCTTGCACAGATGGGTGATGAAATGAATATGGAAATTCGGCACCCCATGTCCAATATGCTCCAAAATCTGTATTGATGAGCTCAAGAAGCTGTACAGATGTGGGTTGGCCTCCTCTTCCCTCACAGTTCTGCCCAGCAGCTCGCTTATGAAGATGGCTATGCTGCTTTTGCAGATGTCGCTCCTTATGGCAGTAATCCTGTAGGGGGCAGAAATCTCCTTAATGGTAGGCATACTCTGTGAACCGTTGCTGTAGGTAACCACATCCAAGATGTTGAGCTTGTGCAATAAAGATGCACTCAGCCTATTCTTTGAAGATGCCCTGAAATAGAGCGCACACCTGCCGGCAGTGCTGGAATAGCACTGCACCACAATCCCTGTATCTCCATGCTTGATTGTGTGGAGGACAATTATCTGGCTCTTTGTAAGCATCCGCCTGCTATGCAGTCTCCAATGAATTCAAATACTCTGCAAGGGCCCTCATTGCCTTGCCTCTGTGCGAAATGGCATTCTTCTCATCCAGGGTGATCTCTGCCAGTGTACAGCTGTACTCTTTGGGGATAAATACAGGGTCGTATCCGAATCCCTCATTTCCGCTGCGGCTGCGGGCAATCTCACCCTCCAGCACACCCTCAAAAGTCTTCATCTCGCCGTCAAGTATAAGTGCCACCACCGTCCTGAACCTGGCAGTGCGTGGAACATTTCCTTTCTCGCTCTCCACCCTCTCCAATTCTGCAAGCAGCTTGGTCATATTTGCATCAGTGCCTTTGTCCTCCCCTGCATATCTTGCTGTACGTACACCAGGAGCGCCGCCAAGGGCGTCAACCTCAAGTCCGGTATCATCGGCAAAGCAGTTCTTGCCAAACCTGTTCCACAGATATTCAGCCTTTTGAATGGCATTTGCCTCCAAAGTGTCTCCGTCTTCTGGAATATCTTCTGTAAGGCCAAGCTCTTTTGGCATAATTAGTGTAAATGAATCTCCAAGTGCCTTTTGGGCTTCAACCATCTTGTGCTGGTTGCCGGTAGCAAAAATTATCTCCATAATTGATGTGCTGATTTTTTGCCAAAGGTACTAAATTGTCTATTTTTGTTTTTGCAATAGGAGGAAATATTATGAAGAAATTTGGAAATTTTGTAGTTCTGGCAGCGTTGGCAATGGCAGTTGCAGGCAACCTGGCAGCCCAATCAGCAGATTTCAAGACAGGAAAGGCCCTTGAAGTGCAGTACAATATACTAAAGGCCTTGAGCGTGGCGTTTGTAGATTCAGTGGATGTGGAGAAGCTTACCAACACCGGAATAGAGGCAATGCTCAAGTCACTTGACCCATATACAGAATATATTCCCGACGAAAAAGAAGAGGATATGGAGCTGATGCGTTCCGCATCATATGGCGGAATTGGCTCAATGATCAGAAAAATAGATTCTCTGGGAGTACTTATTGCCCAGCCTTACATAGGCTCTCCGGCAGTCAAATACGGACTGGAGCCGGGAGACTATATCCTTGAGATAGACGGTGCAAGTGTAATGCCCCTTACAGCCGACGAGTGCAGCAGCAGGATGAAAGGGCAGCCCGGCACCCAGGTGAAATTCCTTGTAAAGAAGGGACGGGGAGGTGAGACAAAGGAAATAACTGTCACCAGAGAGAGAATACATATTCCCGACGTATCATTCTACGGCATCTTGAGAGACTCCATAGGCTATATCAAATATGAGGCATTTACAAGCGGCGGAAGCAATGACTTCAGGAAAGCTTTCACAGACCTTAAATCACAAGGGGCAAAGCATCTTGTAATTGACTTGAGGAACAATGGCGGTGGCCTAGTAGACGAGGCAGTGAAGATCCTTTCACTGTTCCTTCCAAAAGGGACAACCGTGGTTACAGCAAAAGGACGCACTCCGGAGTCTGCATTTGCAATGAAGACACAGACAGAGCCGCTGGACACACTTATTCCAATAACTGTAATAGTGAACTCGTCGTCTGCCTCAGCATCAGAAATTGTAGCCGGTGCAATCCAGGACCTTGACAGGGGAATGATTGCAGGAACAAGAACCTATGGAAAAGGCCTTGTGCAGGGATTCAGGCCTGTAGGCTACAACGGCAACCTCAAGCTCACTACAGCCAAATACTATACCCCAAGCGGAAGATGCGTACAGGCAATAGACTACTCCAACAGAAATGAGGACGGCAGTGTAGGATATGTCCCTGATTCACTTAAGAAAGCCTTTACCACCCTTAAGGGAAGAACTGTATACGATGGAGGTGGAATCACCCCTGATACAATTGTGAAAGCGCAGAAGTACAGCCGTCCGGCATACTCGCTGGTAGCGCACGACATCTTTGGAGAATACGCTATAGAATACTACAAGAAGCACAATACAATTGCATCACCGGCCAAGTTCACCCTTACAGATGAAGAGTACGAGAATTTTGTGAAATTTGCTGCAGCAAAAGACTTTGACAGCCGTAGCAGTGCCCATGCCCATCTGGACCAGATGCTTAAGGCTGCAAAGGCAGAAGACCTGTATGAGCTTTACAAGGCAGAATTTGATGCACTTGAGAAAAAGCTTACAATCTCAAAAGAGGAGATGTTGAGGGTGAAAAAAGCAGAATTCAAGCCTCTTCTTGAAGAAGAAATCGTATATAAATTCTACTTCACCCCAGGCCAGGTTGAATCAATAATAAGAAATGACAAGCAGCTGCACAAGGTGCTGGATCTGATAAAGTAGAATTTTAGAAAAAGGAAATGTTAAAAAGAGGGTGACCTTTGAGTCTTCCTCTTTCTTTTGACTGTCATTATCTGCACAAGTTGAGGTGATGTTAAACTCTACCCCTGTCAGTTAAGAAAAATATTTTCAACTATCACAATATCAGTCTTTTATATTTTGCAAAAACTGTGCATGTAAAACTTTTATAAAATAACTTTGCTTAAGAGAATAACTTAAAACACAATATTATTGATTATGAAAGCCAGATCAATTCTTTTATCAGCATTGCTGTTCCTATGTGGAAGCCTGATGGCTCAGCCATATTCGCAGCCTCCATATCTGTATTCCGATATAAGTTCCAGCGGAAATTACAATTTGACCGGGAAGAAGGTTTTTGTGTCTCTTTCTACACTGAACTACAATACAATATTTCGTCGGGATGAGTATATTTCCCAGAGGAATGCTTTTGTCCGTTATCTTGTGGAGTCTTTGAAGTTGAGGGGTGCAGTGCCGGTAACTGACAGTCTGGCCGCAGATTTTTATGTTACTGCATCTGTCTATTACACGGGTATCACTGAGGATGTTACAGATTATTCCAAGGCAAGTAAGGCTGCAGGTTATAGACCTGTCAACTACCATGAAGAACTTAAAATTAAAAGAAAAGAGAGTTCTAACCCTAATGCGAAAATTACAAGGGATAAGTTGACTTCCCGTCCTGTATCTAAAATGCATGATATGGTTTACAGAGAAGAAGGCTATATAGTTAAAACTGTAACAGTTGAGGCTTTTGAACCTGTAAATGGAACAATTAGCAGTATCTGGAAAACCAGGGCTTTGGACCGCCATACTGAAATTGAACGCCTGCCATCAGATTGCGCCATGGTTTACCTTATGATGAGGGGGTATGGCAAGGAGATGGATGAAAGGAAATGCGGTATCTCAAAAGAGGATCCTTACTTTGCTGCATTTGAAAAATCAAGCACTCCAAAAGATATTGTCTTTTTCCCCGACAGTGAATCTTCAGACAAGGACATGAGTTTGTTCCTTGTAGAGAAATCAGAGGAAGGGACAGTTTGTCTGATAGAGGACAATCATCTGTTGTCAACAGACGAGAAGCATCCGAATTACAGGGCAGCCATGAAAGTTGGAAACAGGACAATAGAGTGCTCAAAGATGTACTATGATATGCGTCCTGTACAATATTCAAGATTCCTCACATTGGTATTCCCTACTGGAGGAGAAGATTTTGAGGAATTTGATATAATCTTTTACAGGAAGAATAATCCGGAAAAAGTTAAGCAGGCAATAAGGAATGTTGAACTGCATTAAATGATGCAATATAAAGCAGAAGAGGATGGCCAACTGGTCATCCTCTTATAGTATGTGGTTACAATGGAAATCTACTCAAAAATATAAACCTTGTCTGAACGGCGGAGCCTTTCCGGAACTGCGATTGAGCATTTCTCTCCTTTTACGGCCTTTTCTGTTGGCTGGAGGTCTACGCGGATCTCCTGCGGCTGCATCTCAATTACACCGGTTGAAGGGCCTATGATAAGGAGGTTCTGGCCTACGTTTATCTCGCCGGTCTCTACAAGGATTTCGGCAACGCCTATGTTTGCAAAGTAGTTGGTAACCTTGCCTACGTAGGTCTTCTTTTTGGTGGCCTTGCTGCCGTAAACGTCGCTCCACTCGCCAAGGCGGGCACCCTGGTAGTAGCCGTCCCAGAAGCCGCGGTTGAATACCTCGGTAACGCTCTCTTTAAGCTCTGCTGCGTATTCTGGAGTATATGTTCCTGCAATTACTGCATCTGCAGCGGCACGGTAGGCTGCAGTAACTTTCTTTACGTACTCTGCACTGCGGGCACGTCCCTCAATCTTGAATACAGATACACCTGCATCAATTATCTTGTCCATGAACTCAATGGTGCAGAGGTCTTTTGGAGACATGATGTACTTGTTGTCAACTTCAAGTTCAATGCCTGTCTCAAGGTCGGTAACCTTGTAGCCTCTGCGGCACAGCTGGTAGCACGAGCCTCTGTTGGCAGAGGCACCGTAGTGCTGCAGGCTCAAGTAGCATTTGCCGGAAACGGCCATGCATAGGGCGCCGTGGCAGAACATTTCAAGCTGTACCTCTTTTCCACTTGGCCCTTTAATTCCCTCTTCCTCAATTCTTCTCTTTATCTCCTTTACTTGCGGCAAGGTAAGCTCGCGGGCCAATACTACCACATCTGCAAACTGGGCGTAGAATTTTACCGCCTCAAAGTTTGAAACGTTCAGCTGGGTGGAGATGTGTACCTCAAGCCCAATCTGGCGGGCATATGAGATTACTGCCATGTCAGAGGCGATCACGGCGGTTACGCCGGCCCTTTTTGCCTCTTCCAATGCGTGACGCATAGGCTCAAGGTCATCGTTGTAGATGATGATGTTGAGGGTGAGGTATGACCTTACATTGTTCTCCTTGCAGATCTCTACAATGCGGTAGATATCATCGGGATTAAAGTTGTTTGCAGAGTGGGAGCGCATGTTCAGGTTGCCTACTCCAAAGTAGATTGAGTTTGCTCCACCCTGGATAGCTGCCATAAGGCACTCAAAGTTCCCCGCAGGGGCCATTATTTCAAGTTCCATCCTGTTATTATAAGGGCGGCCGGGCCGCCAGGTTCTACATTATATTTTATCCAGTCCTTTGGTGAACTTCAGCCAGTAGTACTTCAAAGGGTTGGTGTATTTGAGCTGTTTCCATGGACGGCTGCCGTGAGGGCGGTGCCATACCGGAAGATTGGTGTACAGCCAGTTGTTGAAGCCCATCTCAAGTGCCTTGTGCGAGATGGTTACATCATACCAGTTCTTGGTCTCATCCAGCTCCTCAAAGCTGAACGCCTTAAGGAAGGCAGGTGTAAGGAGCGAGCAGCAGAAGCTGCAGTGCTTCTCGTATTTGAACGCCATGTTCTCCTTCCCTTTGGCAGGAAGGTAAGGGTAGTTGATCTCCCCTTTTTCGTCTACGGTTACAGATGCAGTAATGGCACATTTCTCGTCTGCCATAGCGCCTTCATACAATTTCTGGAAGGTGTCTTTCTTTACAATTACATCAGACTCCACAATTGCAAGCCCCCAGTTCTTCTCAATTGACTCCTTCTGGGTCATCCTCAATACCATAAGGTAGTTTGGAGAAGGGTGGTCTGTGAGGTCGCTGATATTTACAAGCCTGAAGCCAAGCTCCTTTGATGCCTTCTCCAGGATTGCAGTGTTTTCAGGGGTGCTGAAATCGTTGTATACAGTATATGTGTAAGGAACGGCAATCTCCGATGCCAGTGTGGCCTTGATTGTCTCCAGTGTAAGTTCGATGGAATCCTTTACAGGGGTTATGATGTTCAATCCTTCCATTACTTGATCCTTTTAATCAGTTTGTCTGCAAATTTGTGCAGCTGCTCCATCTGCGCTGGGGTAAAGCCGGCCTTTCCTATTATCTCAAGAGCCTTGTTGCTGTAGCCCATTATGGCCTCTGTGGCAGCCTCCTTAATTCCAAGGGTGATGTACATCTGCTGCATTCTGGCAATCTTCTCCTCCTCCTGGTCTTCTCCCATTGCCATTATCTCGTTGAGCTGCTGCTTCTGTACTTTGTCAGCAACCTTGAAAGACTCTACAAGGAGCCAGGTTTTCTTGTTGTTCATGATGTCGCCACCTATTTTCTTGCCAAATACATTGCCCTGGCCGAATGTGTCAAACAGGTCATCCTGAATCTGGAAGGCAATTCCTAGAGAGAAGGCAAAATCATAAAGGGCCTGTGCCGTCTTCTCCTCTGTACCGGCAATCAGTGCACCCATCTTTGCAGAGCATGCAATGAGCACGGCGGTCTTGAGGCTGATCATTGAGATGTAGTCATCCATTGTGATGTAAGGGATGTTCTCAAAGTTCATGTCGTACTGCTGGCCTTCGCAAACCTGTGCTGCAGTCTTTGAGAACAGGGCAAGCACCTGTGGAAGTACTGCCTGCGGAGCGTTTGCAAGCAGCTGGTATGCCTGGATGCTCATTACATCGCCGCTCAAGATGGCAACGTTGTCGTTCCATTTCCTGTGTACGGTCTGCTGGCCGCGGCGGAGCTCCGCCTTGTCCATAATGTCATCATGGATAAGGGTAAAGCCGTGGAAGATCTCAAGTGCCAGAGCAGGATGCAGAATAGATTTCTCTATCTTGTCTGAAAAGAGGTTGTATGTGAGCAGGCACAGCTCCGGACGCAATCTCTTGCCTCCAATGGAGATCATGTACTCAATGGGTTCATACAGCTCTTTCGGCTCCTGCCTCAAGTTGAGTGCGGCAAGCCCGTTCTCTACAAATTTGTCCAGTTCATCTATTGCAAACATATATCCCTTTTTACTTTTTTACCAGGCAAAGTTAATTGTTTTTTGCACAATTTGCTATCTTTACACGTTCGCATTTTTACTTAAATATGGAGAAAGCAAATACTGCAACAGTAGTCAAACATACGGGCAGCCATTATATGCTCTCAAAATTGCCCCAGTGGGATCTTTTCCCGGCTGTGATCAAAGGTAAGCTGAGGTTGAAGGGATTCAATTCCACCAACCCCATAGCAGTTGGGGATGTGGTTGAATATGACCGCAATGAGGGTGAAATGGCCACTATCAGGAACATACTTCCAAGGAAGAACCACATAATAAGGAAATCAACCAATTTGTCCCGACAGTCTCATGTGATTGCCAGCAACCTGGATATGGTCTTCCTCATTGTAACAGTGGAGCAGCCGGAGGTGAAGCTCCCGTTTGTAGACCGTTTCCTGGTTACCTGTGAGGCATACAATGTTCCGGTAACCATTATCCTCAACAAGATGGATCTCTATTCAGAGCAGGGGCTGCAGATGGTGGAGGCGTTCAAGGAGATTTACGGACATGCCGGCTACAGGGTGATAGAGAGTTCTGCCGCTACAGGTCTGGGAATAGATGAGATAAGGGAGATGTGCAATGAGAAGGTGGTGCTGTTCTCCGGACAGTCGGGAGTAGGAAAGTCTTCTCTCATAAGTGCTTTGGACCCTAACCTGAATTTGAGGGTGGGGGAGATTTCGGCTTATCACCAGCAGGGAAAGCATACTACCACATTCTATGAAATGCATCCTATTTCCAGCGGAGGATTTGTGATTGATACTCCTGGAATCAGAGGCTTTGGCCTTGTAGATGTGTCGCAGCTGGAGCTGAGCGGATATTTCCCGGAGATGCTCCGGGTGGAGGACAATTGCCGTTTTGCCCCTTGTACACATACTCATGAGCCAGGCTGTGCAGTTAAGGAGGCCGTTGAGAACGGCGAGATCTCTGTAGAAAGATATGAGTCCTATTTGGGAATGCTTGACGAGCAGACCAAATACAGGTAAAATATGAACAGGACAGTCCTCAAACTGGCAATTCCAAGCATTTTTGCAAACATTACCGTTCCCCTTGTGGGCATGGCCGACACTGCCATTGCCGGAAGGTTGGGGGACGCTTCTGTGCTGGGGGGCATTGCCATTGCGTCAATGCTGTTTGATCTCCTCTATTGGAACATGGGGTTCTTGAGGATGGGAACTGGAGGAATGGTTGCACAGGCGTATGGCAGAGGGGATTTTAAGGATGCCATTAATACTTATGCCCTGGGTATGGCAACGGCCCTGGACTTTGCATTTCTGTTCATAGCGCTCCAATATGTATATGTAGATGTTGCATTTCACTTTATTCAGTGCTCTCCACAAGTGGAGGAACTTGCCCGCAGCTATTTTTATGTTAGAATCTGGGCTGCGCCGGCCACTCTCTCGCTGAATGTCTTCAAGGGGTTCTTTATAGGGATGCAGAATGCAGTAAGCCCTATGGCTGTGGATGTTACCGTTAATCTTGTAAATATTGCAGCCAGCATATTCTTTGCCTTTTATGCCGGACTCGGCTTTGAAGGTATTGCCTGGGGTACATTTGCTGCACAGTACACAGGTCTGGCGCTGGCCATAATCCTTATGGTGGTGCAGTACAGGAAATATTTCCATCTGGTGGAGTTCCGGCAGAGTGTAAGGCCTGGCAATGTGAAGAGGTTCTTCATGCTCAATGCCGATCTGTTCATGAGGTCCTTGAGCTTCCTGTTCATTTATGCCGGGCTTACTTCCCTTGCTGCCCGTTATGGAGATGTGGATCTGGCAGTGAGCTCAATAATGATGAAGCTGATGCTGCTGTATTCATATTTTGTAGACGGGTTTGCGTATGCAGGTGAGGCTTTGTCGGGAAGATATATAGGTGCCCGTGACCAGGTCTCCTTGAGGCGGGCAGTGAAAGTCATTTTCTGGTGGTGTGGAGGTATTGGAGTTGTCTCTACATTCGGCTATTGGGCCGGTGGAGAGTGGATGTTCGGCCTCATGTCTGCAGATCCGCTGGTGCTTGCGGAGTCAGAAAGGTTTTTGCCTTGGCTCCTCGTGATGCCCCTAATCAGCTGTG
>CALCHD010000182.1 GCA_937901105.1 uncultured Bacteroidales bacterium
AAGCGGCTGCTCCGCACAGCGGTTGGCATATGTTTCCTTTATCCTTATCAGGCACTCGCCATTGTTGTCCATTTTTACAGTTACGTTTGAGACTATCCTGTTGAGAGTGTCGGGGTATGACGGTACTGTCTCTATGTGTGCTGTGCCGTTTGAGTATACTACTGCATCGTGGCCGGCAATATCTTCATGTATGTAGCCGAACGGAATCTGCGGATTTGTGCATTCCAGCCACAGGTCTCCGGCCGGATCCGGCACCTTGAGCACTACGTGGTTGGTCTGGAGTACGGATGTGTTGTCTTTGAGTATACGCGGATATTTGGTGTTTATCTCTGCATAATGGGATTCAATGCCGCACTCCTTGAGCATTGCCTTGAGGTAGTTGCTTAACCCCTTGCAGTCTCCAAATCCGTTTTTATATACCTCTTCTGCACTCATGGGCTGCAGGCTCCCAAGGCCCAGCTGTATGCTTACGTATCTGGTTGTCCTGCCCAGGTAATTGTACAGTGCCTTAATCTTTTCACGCCTTAATGGGATTGTATCTGTTATTGAGTGCACGGCCTGCTTGAGCTCCGGAGGGAGTATGTCACGCCCTTCCATAAGGGACCATTGCCATTTGCCGTACTCTTCCCATGTTGAAGCATTTCCCCTTGTTCCCAGGTAATGGAATTCGTGAGGGGTGAAGTAGATGTGTGGAAGGACGCTTTTGGATGGGGGCATGAATGCATCTTCCCTGTATGGACGAAGTCCGCTCATGCGCCATACTTCCGTCCTGGTGTTCTTTTCTATATGTACTTCAGGACGGATGTCTGTATTTACAGCCTTGCTGCTGTATTGGCTGTTGTTGTGGGTTATAAGGGTGTATGAAGCCCTCTCTACAGACACCCCCGTGTAGTATGCCGGAGCAAATGGAGGTATGGAGATATATCCGTCTGAATGGGATACTTCCCACTCCCACGTTATGGTGTATGGATATGAGGGGCTGGATATCTCCAGATAGTGGGTGGTGTAGTCGTCAGCAGTATTTGTGGAGAGGCCTGTTGAGGTGAGGTTGTTTTTCCAGAAGGTGCGCTTCTTTGCACCGTTTGCATCATACAGTGTCCCTGAAAACCCCTTGAGGGAGCTCCCTTTCTTTGTGTGCTCTACAAAGTGCCCGTATTCTGCACCGTCCTTGTTGAGCACGGTTATTGTGAAGACATGCCTGGATGTCATCATCAGAGGGCTGGTGCACTCTGTAACGGTACTGTCCGTCCTTACTACAGCGCATGCTCCCTGCTTGAGGCTGTCGGGAATGAAATTGGCATTCGGGATCCTCTTTGGCTGGGCAAATGATGCGGCTCCAGCAGCAGCCAGGACGGCTATGGCAAGCATTGTCTTTTTCATGGCGCTATTATTTACGCTTGATTATGATCTGTTTCTGCGAGAGCTCTACAAGCACTTCAAAGAATCTTTTGATGTCTGCATATTCAGTTGAAGAGTAGGCGAGCCTGTCCATTGTATAGGTTAGCGAGCCGGTCAGCAGGTTGTCCCTGCAGTTTATGGTGAACCTGGCAGTCATTCCGCCTTTTCCTGCTTGTGCGTATATGCTGGCAGGAAGCTCCTCTACGGTGTATCCTTCAGGAAGCTGCAATGAGTATGCTATCTGTTTTGTTGTGCTGAACTTGAACTCAATAGGGAACTTCCTTGTCTCTGCCTGGAATGGGTTCTCTTCAAGCAGCGGGGTAAAGAGGGCACTCATGTAGATGTAGCCGCTGGTGCCGTCGGGAGTCTTCTTGTATTTGTAGCTCTGCTCAACAAGGGTATTGCTCTGGCTGTGGGTGTAGTCTGCAACTTCACTCCCAAGCTTGTCTTCCAGCATCTCAAGATATTCATCCTCATTGCTGAATTTGTCCATAGCTGTGTTTTGGGAGTATGCCTCCATGTTCTTGTAGGTCTCCTTTACTGACAGGAGCATTTCACCGTCTGGGGTAATTTCTCCGGTTATGGTTTTCCTGAAATTGTTTTTGGTGAGCTTTGACAAGTCTATGTAGTTGAAGGAGTTGTCGCCGTACAGATGGGCCCTGTCCACCATTATTTCAGGCGGAAGGATGTTGATGTCTCCATATATGCTGGTACCGTCTACATAGCACAGGCTGCCGTCCGAAAGCTTCACCTGCAGTACAAAATGGTTGATGTTGTCCAGGGTAGGCTTTATCATCTTGGTGAACGGCTGCGGATTCATAAGGAGGAACTGGGTCTCAAATCCTGCAGTTTTAAGCATGGAGTTGAGCAAGAAGTTGATGTGGGCTGAATTGCCGCTCCCTTTTGCAAGGGCCCCTTTAGGGGAGTCTGATACAAGGCTGTAGTCCTCGTTCCATTTGATTTTGGAGTGCAGCAGCTTAAGGATTGCCCTTATCTTCTCCTCGTCGGTTGCTGCTCCGCTTATTGCAGCGGAGGTCTCATCCTTCAGCGGATTTGACATCCACATGTGGTCTGTGAAGTCAGAGTGTTCAAGCACATCGTTTACTGCCTCCCAGTCTGATGTTATCTTCCTGTAGAAATCTCCAGGGAACTGGGTTGCATAAAGTTCAAGTGATATCTTGTTGATGTAGTTCCTGTAGTTCCAGACATAAGGCTCCTTCTCTACGCGCGGGATATCCTTTGCAGTGGCGGTAATCACGCTCTCGTGCATGGTGGTTCTGGTATTTCCCATCTGGTATCCAAGCTGGTAGCTCTCTGAACTTGTCTCCTTTGTTACGGCTATTCCAATATTGTTGGTAAGGTCAACGTTAAAGATAAGGTAGTCGGGAACCTTGTATTGTGCTATGGCGTTGGCAACCGGAATGTCATATTGGAATATATGTGTAGGGATATCCAAAAGTCTGGAAGACCTTATAGTATAGGTGTAGTCTATTACAGTTCCAACTTTAACATTGGGGATTGTAAATTTTGTTATGGTTATGTCCCTGTCTACTTTCTCCTTGAAGATCAGATTTTTTTTTAGCGGGCTTTTTACAATTTTCCCGTTTTCCCAGTTCAGGGCGCAAGCGTCAATGTCATCCAGGGCCTCTGTGTGTGATCCGGGATGGTAGAGCTGAATGGCAACATCGGCATATTTCACACCTTCATTGGCCAGTACCTTTATTCGCCTGTTTATTGTTGTATACTTCCAGATATCTGCAGAAGAGCTTATCCTGTAGTAGACATAGAATTCGTCATTTATCATTACTGCCGGGGCAGTGGAGTCTTGGGCGTACTTTTCCATTTGGAATAATGAAGCCTCGGGTTTGCCTATCCGGAAACTTTGCCCTCCATTCTGTGCAAGGCAGACAGAAATTGAGAGAAATGAGGCTAGAATGTAAGAAATCAGTCTCATGTCAGTATATTTTAATGGTTTTGCCAAATATAATAATAAATTATAATAATTCAAAGTTGGTTTTGGCATATAATTTGAGATTTTTAACCGGATTTATAATTTGATAAAGGATATGAAAAGGAATTTGACAATTTTGCTTTTGTCTGTAGTGTTGAGTACGGTTGCGTCTGTAATGGTGCTGAAGCATACCGCAGCCTCTCCGGAAGGGTTTTTCTATGAGTCTGACAGCGGCAGGACGCAGTTGAGGGATGTGGTCCTTGAACAGCAGAGCTTCCCGGACTTCACATATGCTGCAGAGAGCTGTGTAGACGGAGTTGTGTTTGTGAAGGTTGTGAAGAGGGAGAGGCATAGGGAGCCTTCAATCTTTGAGCATTTCTTTGGGTACGGGGCACCGAATTCAGCACCTAGGGAGAGTGTGGGTACAGGTTCGGGTGTAATCATTACTCCCGACGGATATATAGTTACAAATAACCATGTAATTGCCAATGGGACACAGATTGAGGTTACCCTGAATGACAATAAGACATATCCTGCCACTTTGGTGGGGACAGACCCTGTTACCGATGTGGCATTGTTGAAGATTGAGGCGGCAGAGCTGCCGGTAATCCCATTTGGAAGTTCGGACTCGTTGAGATTGGGTGAGTGGGTGCTGGCAATAGGGAGCCCGTTCAACTTGAGGAGCACCATTACTGCCGGCATTGTAAGTGCCAAGGGAAGGTCATTGCCCGATATGAGCGGCGAGTTCAAGATTGAGTCGTTTATCCAGACTGATGCTGCGGTTAATCCAGGAAACAGCGGCGGTGCGCTTGTGAACACCAGTGGCGAGCTTGTTGGCATCAATACTGCCATAGCGTCAAATACAGGCTCGTTTACAGGGGATTCTTTTGCAGTGCCGGTGGCTATTGTTAAGAAGGTTGTGGATGATATAAGGGAACATGGAAGTGTGCAGAGGGCATTGCTTGGCATTGCAATGCAGGAGCTGACCCAGGAGCTGGCCTCTCTGGCTGGAATGAAGGGGAATTTCAGCGGTGTATATGTAGCGGATGTGAGCCGTGGAAGTGCAGCGGATGATGCCGGTGTGCAGGAAGGGGATATTCTTGTAGCAATCAACGGCAAGAAAGTTAAGGCCCCTTCAGACGTACAGGCTACTGTAAACAGCTACAAGCCAGGAGATTCTGTAAAGCTTCTGGTATACAGGGACAGTAAGGAGATTGAGCTTGATGCAATATTGGGGGCTGCGCAGGGAAGCGTAGCTGTGAATGGGGAGAATGAGCCTGTTGTAATGGGTGCAACTTTGGGAGAACCGGACAAAGATCTTTTGGCCCGCTTGAGACTGAAGGGCGGTGTTGAGGTAAAAGAGCTGGGAAAAGGGAAATTCAAGGATGCAGGAGTGCAGAAAGGCCTTATAATTACACATATAAACCAGATGCCTGTAAAAACTGTAAAAGAGGCTCTTGAGGTTATTGGAAATGCAAAAAGGGGACTGCTCATAGAGGGCGTTTACCGCAATGG